>CAMQBR010000033.1 GCA_946999045.1 uncultured Prevotella sp. | reverse complement strand
CACCTCAACATATAAAATTTTCTCACAAGAAAAAATACTGCGGAATTAAGGTAAATTAGTCTCTGTTTTGTCAAAAATAACAAAATATATTTTCGTATAATACAAAAAAGCACTATATTTGCAAATCAAATAAAGAAATGAATGTAATATAAATAACAATTCAATAAATAGATAAAATGACAAAAGCAGAAATTATAAATGAAATTGCCGATTCTACAGGATTGCAGAAAAAAGATGTATCTGTAGTTGTAGAGAGTTTTATGAGTAAAGTAAAGGAAAGCCTTCTCAAGAACAAAGAAAGTGTTTACTTACGTGGTTTCGGAAGCTTTATCATTAAGCATAGAGCTGAGAAAACAGCGCGCAACATTCAAAAAAATACTACTATTACTATAGAAGCTCACGACTTGCCATGCTTTAAGCCCTCTAAGAGCTTTGTTAATGCTATGAAAGCATAACTCTCTAAGCAAGTTACAATATTAATAAATGAGTAATGGTTATGCTCTGCTTTTAAGTATTGTGAGCATCATATTTTCATGCGCAAAATATTAATAACAAATATAAAAACATTTTAAAAATTTAACATTATGCCAAACGGTAAGAAGAAAAAGGGTCACAAGATGGCTACGCATAAGCGCAAAAAAAGATTAAGAAAGAATAGACATAAGAGCAAGTAAAACGGCTTGACAGTCTATATTGACTGTGGGGCGTGTCAAATAGTCCTATACTTAGGGTTGATTGACTCGCCCTTTTTAATGAAGTACTAAGTAAGAGGAGAAAGTAAAATGACCAGCGAAGTAGTTATTGATGTCCAAGAGAAAGATATAGCAACAGCTCTGTTGGAGGATAAGTGCCTGGTAGAATATCAGAACGAACCTCGTTTAGCATCTTTCTCGGTTGGTAATGTATACATTGCAAAAGTAAAAAAATTAATGCCAGGCTTAAATGCCTGTTTTGTAGATGTAGGTTATGAACGAGACGCTTTTTTACACTATCTTGACTTAGGAAGCCAATTTAATTCGTATGCAAAGTACCTGAAACAGGTGCAAAGCGACAGAAAAAAACTCTATCCATTTGAAAAAGCTACTCGCCTACCCGACTTGCAAAAAGACGGAAGCGTACAAAGTACTCTCTCGGTAGGGCAAGAGGTATTGGTTCAAATTGTAAAGGAACCTATTTCTACTAAGGGTCCTCGACTCACTGGCGAGATTTCTTTCGCAGGGCGTTTTTTGGTTCTTATTCCTTTTGGGGACAAGGTTTCGGTGTCATCAAAGATAAAAAAAGGAGAAGAACGTGCCCGACTGAAACAACTCATCCGCACTATTAAGCCTAAGAACTGTGGTGTTATTGTTCGCACAGTTGCTGAGGGAAAAAGAATTGCTGAATTAGAGGGGGAAATGAAAATATTGGTAAAGCGTTGGAAAGATGCTATTACTAAAATTCAAAAAACCCAGAGAAGACCACAACTGGTATACGAAGAGGCTGTAAGAGCTATCGCATTATTAAGAGATATTTTTAATCCAGACTTCGAGAATATTTATGTAAATGATGACGAAGCCTATAGGCAGATAAAGGATTACGTATATCTCATTGCTCCCGATAAGGCGCATATCGTAAAAAGATATACAGGTAACATTCCAATATTTGACAACTTTAATATAACAAAACAAATTAAGTCAAGTTTTGGAAAAACCGTAAACTATAAACATGGGGCTTATCTTATTATTGAACATACCGAAGCCTTGCATGTGGTGGATGTGAATAGTGGAAACCGAACACGAAACGAAAATGGACAAGAGGCGAATGCACTGGAGGTTAACTTAGGGGCAGCAGACGAATTAGCACGACAGTTAAGGCTGCGTGATATGGGTGGTATTATTGTTGTTGATTTTATTGATATGCACTTAGCAGAAGATAGACAACTATTGTATGAGCGTATGTGTAAGAACATGCAAAACGATCGGGCAAGACACAATATCCTCCCATTGAGCAAGTTTGGACTGATGCAAATTACCAGACAGCGTGTACGTCCAGCTATGGATGTGAATGTAGACGAAACGTGTCCTACTTGCAATGGCACAGGAAAGATTCGTTCAAGTATTTTGTTTACCGATCGTCTGGAGGATAAAATTGACAAATTAGTTAATAAGATAGGGATTAAGCGTTTCTATTTGCATGTTCATCCTTACGTTGCTGCTTACATCAATCAGGGATTAATATCTATTAAACGTAAGTGGCAGCTTAAATATGGACTGGGCGTAAACGTTATTCCATCGCAGAAACTAGCTTTCTTGCAATACGAATTTTACGATGCGAACAAGCAGTTTATTGATATGAAGGAAGAAATAGAAACTAAGTAATATAAATGAAAAGTAGGTTCTTGGTAGTAAAATAATTAACTACAAAGAACCTATTTTTTATTACCATATATAAAAAGTACCAGCTTGTTAGCCTCAGTTGTTTCAAGTTTATAAGTTCATTTTTTTAGCAAATAGCTTTATTTACTTATTAACTCGTAACACTTGTAAACTAACCTCATTTTTAGAACCGATAACCAAAGGTTAGCAATAACTGTTGGCGTTTGTTATTAACCTTAACAGCATCGGCATAGTTCTTAATTTCTTCTTTAGTTAATTGCCTTGTAGCTTTATTCTTGAAATAATAATAATAATAATCACCATAAGCATCCATAAACGGATGGAAGTCTCCACTTTGTGCACTATATTGATAAGCCACATCTATATTCAACTTACCCATGTTTACACCAAACCCAAAGGTGTAACGATGGGTTGAATGCCAATTAATATAATCGGTTGATGAACTATAGTTAGAGCCATACGAATCTATGCTGCCATCTTTGTATCCTATAGTCTTGAATATGGGCGATACATAGTTATAACCTACTCTTAATGAAATGTAGGATAATGGACGAAGCTCTGCACCAAACTTTAACGTAGACACGCCTTTCAGTGTTTGTTTGGTGTGATTATTCATGTTTTCATCATTGCTGCTCGATTCGTAATACGAACCCGTATACCAGTCATATGTACCACCTTCATTTACTCTTGTAACCATATTGCTATAATCTGCATAATCATAACTTGCGCCTAATGCCAAATAGTTGCCAATGGTATGTCCAAAGCTCAAGCCAAACTTCCATGGAGTAAACACCTTAAAGTTGTATGATTCGCCAGAAACCCATCCTTGATGTTTTCCCTTATAATTTGTTAGGTTCTTCAATGATGTTATATTAGATGTTGTAAGGTCATAAAAGGTAGGGGTTGCGATAGATACACCCATTCTAAAAGGACTGTTCTCAATAGGCAGGAAGATAAGTCCCAACTTAAAGTCTACCCCCAAACCTGTTATCTTACGCTCATCAAATACGGTTACACTACCAACGTGTTTGCTTGTTGCATTCATGAGATTTTCCGTATATTCGCTATAACTAGAATAGTGTACACTATGAAAGCCAAATGCCCCACCTAAGAAAATACGTTCATTTATATTGCCACTCATCGCTACATCGTATGTACCTATATAACCTGTATTGGCTCTATTCATCGTATAATTATATGCTGTATTATAGGCTACAGAACTATTAGCGTCTACCAACAAATTATTGTAGTAGAGATTATCTAATTGTGAAGTAAACCTGTTAGTTCCTCTTATAATTCCATTTGTTTCTTCTAAATAGAAATTAGAGGGCTCTTGTTTCTTTTGTTCGCCATAAATAGACTTGAGAAACGATAAAGTGTTTTGTGAAGCATTATTCAGTTTACCTGTAGCCGACAATATATAATCAAAATTACGGCTCTTATAATAATTTACAGCCAAGTTAAAACTGCTACCAAACGAGTTGGGCATAGCAAAAACAAATCCTATTTGGTTGAAGCTATGGTTAGTTGTATTACAATCCTTAAAATCAGATGCATTAAATTGTGATACTAATCCCATTGACATATCTGTGCGAGATTTGCTTATCATACCAATGCCTGCTGGGTTAGAACTTATAACAGATATATCTGCACCTAAAGCATCTAAAGCTCCACCCATGCCCACATAACGAGCTGTACCATTTAGGTCGTTGTCTATGAGCTTTGTGTTTTCGTATGTTTCTTGTGCCGTTATTGTAGATGCCCACATCAACAATAGCGATAACATAATATATTTACTTTTCATTTTAATCTACTTTATATAAAGCAACTACTTATAAATCAATACATAGTAATGAGTACTCTTATCGACGTCCGCCACCAAAAGAACCTCCTCCATGGAATCCTCCACCAGAAGAGGTGCTACGTGAACCACCTCCGAACGAGCCCCCTCCAAAAGATCCGCTTGATGAAGATGAAGGTGTATAAGTTGGTGTTTCGCTACGAGTTCCAAAACCAGATGGAGATGAATAAGAACTTGATGGGCGGCGTGAACCAAAGTTTACAGTGTTGCCAGATGGATTAGAATATCCTCTATAATTAGCATTACTTCTTCTGTATTCACGATTGTCATTGTTCGAATTATATCTTCTGTTATAAGACGAACTGTAGTTACTACGTTCGTAATAATCTAAGGACCCCGAATGTCCTTTGTAATAAGTGTAGCGTGCTAAAGGATAATAACCTGTCCAGCCATAGTACCCACCATAATAATAAGGAGCCCCCCATCCATAACCATAGTAACCATAATATGGATAGCCATAGCCGTAACCATAGCCATAATACCATGGATTATACCAAGGGTTGTACCATGAACTATACCATGGATCGTAGACACCTGTGCACCCATAATACCATGGATCATAGTAACTGCCCCAATAAGAATAAGGCCTCCAACGATAATAACTACTATAGAACCAAGGATCGTAGAATCCGTCCCATCTACTCAGGCGGCTGCTATATCTGTAATCATCGTCATCTGTAATGGTATCATAATACTTTCCTACATACGTTGCATCTACATATGTTGAATCAGGATAGATGCCCCTACCCTTCTTAAATTTGATAACATCATTGCCTTTACCATCGGTACCTATCTTTTGATAGAGACTCCAATATTTGCCATGTCGATTATATTCATCCACATCTCTATTGCTTCCACTGTAAGTTGCCTCGGCTTCTTGTTGTATAATACGCTGCTTTGCTGGCCTGCCTACTATGGTATACATATCATCTTGAGCCATTATGCTCAAAGGGAAAAATCCCAAAAACAGAGAAAATAAAATAATCTTCTTCATTGTTTACTCCTTTCTTTTAGGTGGCAATTTTATTCATAACTCACCTTATAATGGGTATTATTATGCAAATATAGCAAAATAACTGATACAAATATAAGCAATTAGCATTAATATGACCCGTTTTTATCTTTTTTTTATATCTTTGCATTCTATTTTTAACTTATATGTATGGATTATAAAAAAGCCTATCTAAAATTGACGTGCGATGAACCCCTCAAGCAAACAGCAAAAGATCTTTTAGCCGATGCTTTGGGCGAAATAGGGTTTGAGGCGTTTGAAGATACAGCACAAGGACTTAACGCATATATTCCTATTAACAATTTTGATGAGGAAATGTTTGTAAAAGTCTTAAAAGATTTTCAACTAAAAGATGTTACTATTACCAGTACATTTGATGATATAAAAGACCAGAATTGGAATGAAGCTTGGGAAAATGCAGGATTTGAACCTATTGATATTAACAATAAGATAATTATATACGATGCTCGCTCTGCTTACAAACCTCTAAGTGATAGCAAAATATATATCGGCATAGAGGCTAAACAAGCCTTTGGTACGGGTACCCACCAAACTACTCGCATGATGGTGGCTTCACTTTTACGTTTGTCGTTAGAAGGTAAGCGGATACTTGATTGTGGTTGTGGTACAGGAATCTTGAGTATTGTAGCCAGCAAACTGGGAGCTAAAGAGGTTGTAAGTTACGATATTGACGAATGGAGTGTTACTAATGCAGAGCACAATGCTCAAATCAATGACGCACAAAATATCAATGTTCTTCATGGAAATGCTAAGGTATTGTCGCACATTTCTGGCTTATTCGATATTGTATTAGCTAACATCAATCGTAACATCTTACTCAACGACATGGATTCGTTCGTTGAGATTATGAATACTGATTCTAAACTACTTTTAAGTGGCTTTTATGAAAATGATGCGCAGCAACTCATAGATAAAGCAAATGAATTAGGTCTTACAAAAGACAATCTTCTTACCGATAACAATTGGTGCTGCTTGAGTTTTACAAAAAAATAGCAAAATGCACTATCAGTTTTTCTACAAAACACGATAGTGCATCTTGTTATTCCACAATTATGGGCGGTTCTATCAATTACCACCGTAAAGTTTTTATGTCGTTTTTTTTTGTTTTGTCATCTTGTGGGCTCTTTTTGGTTCAATTTACTTATTCGTTCAGAGTCGTATAGTTCGCTATACTCCTTCACTCATACATAAACAAATTGACCTCAAAAATAGTCTCACAATCTATCAAAGCTAATAGATAGAATCGCCCTTATACTTTTTTTTTGATTGTAGTGAAATTGATAGCGAATTAATAAACAGAAAATCCACCTCACCTAAATTGTTTATCCATTCGTTTTCTTAGCAAATTTACATCTGTTTTAATGTCAAAGATATGTCCGTCAGCCCCTTTTGCTTTCACAAAACAAAAGTACACACCATCTTTTACATCCTCTCCTTTATACTTTCCATCCCATCCATCATTAGGATTAGACCACTCAAAAAGTTTCTGTCCCCAACGATTAAAGATGTAAGCCTTAAACTCTATAATGCTCTGCCAACCATCTTTTGCTTTGTAAATATCATTGATACCATCGCCATTGGGAGAAAAAGCATTAGGCATTTCCAACTTACTCTCTAATACAGAAACTGTTATAGGTTCTGTTTCTAACCAATAATCTTTCGTGAAGTTAACAGTATCTGTACCATTAGCAAAGATAGCATACAAGACAATTTGATGCGTACCTGACTTTGTGAAAGTAAATTCTGTATTCTGTTCGTGCCTAATTAAATAAGGTTTTGTATTTCCTTCTAAGGTAAATCTCCATTCGTAGTAAGCATTCCACCCCTTGGTATAAGTAGCATTAGCAGAGAATAATGCCTTAATAGGTGCCGCCCCACTAAAAGATGTTACCCCCTCTGTACTCTCTCCTTTATACGATGTAAACGTGGCTGTAGGATTGATACTGGGTCGTTGCTGAGCCTGTACAAGGGAAGACATTAGTATTAACAATCCCATAAAATAATGTCTTTTTTTCATTTTTATTCATTCTTGATTTGATATAACAATCACGTTGTTGTTTATCTTATGAAAAGATAGACCAAGCCGAAGACGAAACAGGTTAATTTGGTTTGTTGAGGTACTATCTATCTTATGCAAAGATACTAAAACTTTTAAGAGTATAGTATAGTGGCATTAAATATTTTTTTGTACATTTGCAAAACTAAAATAGAGGATTGAAAGTAAAATGAAAACAACATTTAGATATTTATTATTTTCTTTACTTATCTTGTTGAGCATTGATACAATGGCGCAAGTTAATCGTTGGCAAGATATTTATACCGCAAGGAAGAAAGATACTGTTTTTGGTATTGCCCAAAAGTATGGACTTTCGGTGGTTGATTTAATGGAAGCGAACCCCGAAATGAAACAGGTAGGATACGCATTAAAGAAAGGTGATACGGTGTTTATTCCTTTTAAGAAACAAACAAGTAATGTCGCATCAACTTCGCAAAACACGCAAAAAAAGACTTCTACCAATATAGAACAACCATATAATAATAAAGAACTTGCAACTAACAAGTGCACTATACGTATAGGTGTAATGCTACCATTGCATGATGTTGATGGGGATGGGCGAAGAATGGTAGAATATTACAGAGGCTTGCTACTGGCATGTGAAGACTTAAAACGACAGGGCATCTCTACCGACATCAGTGCATGGAATGTAGATATCAATACAGATATACATCAAACATTGATAGATGATAAGGCTAAACGATGCAATATAATCTTTGGGCCTCTTTATTCAAAGCAAGTAAAGCCGTTGGGCGATTTTTGCAAACAATATGGTATTAAGTTGGTTATACCTTTTTCTATAGAAGGAAACGAAGTAGCTGTTAATCCACAAATATATCAAATATATCAGCCAGCAGATTGTCTTAGCAACGATGCTATCCGAACTTTTCTTGAGCATTTTTCCCATTATCATCCCGTTTTCATAGATTGTAATGATGCAACAAGTAAGAAGGGAGACTTTACTTTGGCTTTAAGGAAGCAATTGGATGCAAGGCATATTGCGTATAATATCACCAATCTAAAATCGACTACAGACCAGTTTACAAAGGCTTTTTCATTGTCGCAGCCTAATATTCTTATCTTAAACACGGCCCGTTCGCCAGAGCTTAATGCCACATTGGCAAAGATTAATATTCTAAAGGCTGTAAATCCAATGGTATCTATAGCAATGTTTGGATATACGGAGTGGTTGATGTATACCAAAGTGTATAACGATTATTTCTATAAATACGAAACTTATATTCCAACTGTAGCTTTCTATAATGCACAATCTTTACCTATCCAACAAGTGGAACAGAGATATAAGCAATGGTTCAAAGAAGATATGCTGTACGCTTTACCACGTTTTGCATTGACAGGTTACGACCATGCACAATTCTTCTGTCGTGGATTACATCACTTTGGTAAGAACTTTTTTGGTAGTAAGACAGAGAATGATTATACCGCATTGCAAACCCCATTGCACTTTAAGCGAATAGATAAGGGCGGAATGCAGAACCAAAACTTCATGCTTATTCATTACAAGAGCAACCATTCTATAGAGTGTATTTCTTATTAACTCACCATTAGTAGCTAAAAAAAAGTCAAAATGAAAAGTTATATTCTATGTGCATTTCTTTTGGTGTGTTCAAGTATTTATGCACAAGTAGGTTCTCATCGTAATGAATTATCGGTGGGTTTTAATGGCGGTTACGTAATGAGCAACGTAGGCTTTATTCCTAAAGTTACGCAGGATATGCATGGAGGAATAGTTGGCGGTTTGTCTGTAAAATATGTTTCAGAAAAATATTTTAAGAGTATTTGTTCTATTTTTGGTGAAGTAAACTTTGTACAATCTGGTTGGAAAGAAAACATTGTAACATTAAAAGATGAACCAGTGATTAATGCACAAACTAAGTTACCAGAAGAATATAGCCGAACAATTAACTACATTCAAGTACCTATCTTCGCACATTTGGCTTGGGGAAAAGAAACAAAGGGGTTTCAATTTTTCTTTCAAGCGGGGCCACAATTTGGTTATATGCTGAGCGAACAAACCAAAATAAATTTTGATATTAACCATATAAACAAAGCCGATAGAGCCAATACAGAAGCTACACAATATAGTATGCCTATAGAACATAAATTTGATTACGGTATCGTTGCTGGCATTGGTTTAGAATATTCTCATCCTAAAGTAGGGCACTTTTTATTAGATACTCGCTATTATTATGGCTTAGCCAATCTGTACGGAGAAAGCAAACGCGATTACTTTGCACGTTCTAACATATCGAATATTCAAGTAAAAATTACTTATCTTTTTGATATTTTACATAGAACGTTCTTAAAATATTATTCAAACAAAAATATATAAAAATTTTGAACTTTACAGAAAAATAGCTACTTTTGTATCACGATAAATGGAAGATTGGCAGAGTGACCGAATGCGCTGGACTCGAAATCCAGTATACCCTTTTTGGGTATCGGGGGTTTGAATCCCTCATCTTCCGCTCTTTTATATATATAATTGTATTAGGCATATTTCTTACTAATACAAAAGATTTCGAATAGAACAGATGATAAATTAGTCCACATATTTAGACTTAATCGGCTTTTTTTTTTACGTGAGCTACTTAATGAAGGTATAAATATAGAGGATGATGATCAGATTAGCGTTAATGTTGGTTGTATACTTCACATACACGGCACGGTAAACATCCAACATTAGCCGCCTTTGCTGATTTTTCCTACTTTTACTACCTTTGCCCGAAAAACTTTATGTTTGTACTCAACGAAACAAATGTTTTTCGGGTTTGTTGCACTCCTATGGACATACATTAGGGTATTATTCTTCGCCTGTCCCACAATTGGTACGCTGCAATGATTTCAATTCTTCTAATGGTGTTGTCTACGTTTTCTGTAATCGCTTCCGTAACCATATCAAGCTGCTTCGTAAGCATCCAACATTACTCAGAAAATTGTTTGATACGTTGCTCCTCACTTAATTTGCAAATAAGCAATGCGCCATTTTTCTCTGCTACAATATAATCTTCAAGCCCTTGAACTACCACACGCTTATTTTGTGTAGTGTGTACGATACAATTGTGCGTATCGTATAATGTAACATTCTCTCCGATAACACTATTGCCATATAAATCTTTTTTTGTATGAGAAAGCAAAGAACTCCATGTACCTAAATCACTCCAACCAAAGTCGGCTGGACAAACAAATATCTCTTCAGCTTTCTCCATAATAGCATAGTCGATCGATATATTCTCGCATTCACCGTAACGCACATCTATTATCTCTTGTTCTTTTTGAGTGCCATAAATACTTAACATACTCTCAAATATCTTTGAAATGGCAGGAACATACACACGAAAAGCATTGATAATAGTCTTTACATTCCAGATAAAGATACCCGCATTCCAAAAATAATTCTTTTGCTGAATATACTCTTGTGCCGTTTGTAAATCAGGTTTTTCCCTAAACTTATCAACCCTAAATATCTCCTTATTGCGCAATGAACTTGAAGTTAAGTCAGCCTGAATGTATCCGTATCCCGTTTCTGGCTTATCAGGTTTCATACCTAATGTAATCATAGCATCTGTCTCAGCTGCAAATTTTAAGGTAGAGTTGATGATGCGTTGAAACTCTATGGTGTCGGTAATAATATGATCACTTGGACTTACTACAATATTAGCATTAGGATCAATAGCCTTGATACGCCAACTAACGTAAGCAATGCATGGAGCAGTATTACGACGTAGTGGCTCTTGTAAGATATTCTCCTTTGGTACTATAGGAAGTTGTTGACATACAATATCATAATACCTTTTATTAGCTACAACCCATACATGATTGGGAGAACATATCCCTTTGAATCTATCGAATGTAAGCTGCAACAAAGATTTGCCAACACCCAAGACATCAATAAACTGCTTAGGCATATCCTCAGTACTCATAGGCCAAAAGCGACTTCCTACGCCTCCAGCCATAATCACTAAATGATTGTGTGTTTGGTCCATATCAGAATATATTTTATTTATATTTATATTTATATTTGCAAACATACATAAAAAAAATGAAAGTTACAATATTCTAACAAAGAAAAGGTAAAAACTTAAGCATTCGATTGCTTTTCTCAATTCTATGTACTATCTTTGCAAATAGTTTGTGAAATTCTTGACAATAATTAGTTGTATTTTCACAAACAGCGTACGGAGTAGAAATCATAATAACATAAATCGTATGAATAACATAAATTTAATGATGCGTGCAGCTGACAACATTAGAACGCTTGCCGTATCTATGGTAGAACAAGCTAACTCGGGACATCCTGGAGGTGCTATGGGTGGGGCAGACTTTATTAATGTGCTCTTCTCAGAGTATCTTATATATGATCCAGACGATGCTACATGGACTGGAAGAGATCGGTTTTATCTCGACCCAGGGCACATGTCGCCTATGCTTTATGCTACTCTTGCCTTACAAGGCAAATTTACAATTGAAGAGCTGAAGAATTTCAGACAATGGCAATCGCCTACCACAGGACACCCCGAGCGAGATATTACTCGTGGTATAGAAAATACATCAGGACCTTTAGGACAAGGACATACATTTGCTGCAGGTGCTGCGGTGGCTGAAAAGTTCTTAGAAAATAAGTTGAGCCACACCATGATGCAACATAAGATATACGCTTATATATCTGACGGTGGCATTCAAGAGGAAATTTCACAAGGAACAGGTAGATTGGCTGGAACATTAGGGCTTAACAACCTTATCATGTTCTACGACTCAAACGAAGTACAACTATCTACCGAATGCGATGTTGTAAGCACAGAAGATACAGCCATGAAATATCAAGCATGGGGATGGAACGTGATGCGTATCGATGGAAATGACGTACAACAAATTCGTAAAGCCTTAGATGCCGCTTTGAAAGAAGAGCATCGCCCTACTCTCATTATTGGGCATACTATTATGGCAAAGGGTGCAGTAAAGGCTGACGGCACAAGTTACGAGGGAAACGTGAAGACTCATGGTGCCCCTTTAGGCGGTGATGCTTACATTAACACCATGAAGAATTTGGGTGGAGACCTTAACAATCCATTTAGAGTTTTTGATGATGTACAAGCTTTGTACGACCAGCGTAACGAAGAATTACGTAAGATTGTAACCAAGCGCCATGCTGCTGAAGCCGAATGGGCTAAACAGAATCCACAGAAAGCTGAGCAAATGAAACAATGGTTCTCTGGAAATGCGCCAAAAGTAGACTGGAGTAGTGTGGTACAAAAGCGTAATGCTGCTACTCGTGCTGCATCATCTGTATGCTTAGGCTTGTTAGCAGAACAAGTTCCAAACATGGTTTGCTCATCAGCCGATCTGTCTAATTCTGACAAAACAGATGGATTTCTAAAGAAAACACACAACATGAAGAGAGGAGATTTCAGCGGAGCTTTCTTCCAAGCAGGTGTAAGTGAACTTACTATGGCATGTATGTGCATTGGTATGTATCTGCACGGAGGAGTTATTCCAGCATGTGCTACCTTCTTTGTTTTCTCAGATTACATGAAACCAGCTATCCGTATGGCAGCTCTCATGGAAGTTCCTATCAAGTTTATTTGGAGTCATGATGCTTTCCGAGTAGGCGAAGATGGTCCTACTCATCAACCAATAGAGCAGGAAGCACAAATAAGATTGATGGAGAAACTAAAGAACCATCATGGAAAAGATTCAGTAAGAGTTTTTCGTCCTGCCGATGTTGATGAAGCAACAGTTTGCTGGCAAATGGCAGTAGAGAATATGTCAACCCCTACTGCACTTATCTTCTCACGTCAAAGCATTGAGAGTTTGCCAGAAGGAACCAACTATCAACAGGCTCGTAAGGGAGCTTATATTGTAGCTGGCAGCGATGAACAATTTGATATTATCTTATTGGCAAGTGGCTCAGAAGTATCTACTTTAGTGGCTGGTGCCAAACTTTTGCGTGCCGATGGCATCAAAGTTCGTATTGTAAGTGTGCCTTCTGACGGATTGTTCCGCTGTCAAAGCAAGGAATATCAAGAAGCCGTTTTACCACACAATGCCAAGAAATTTGGCTTAACAGCAGGTCTTCCTGTAACTTTAGAAAGTTTGGTAGGTGTCAATGGTAAAGTGTTTGGTTTAGATTGCTTTGGCTATTCGGCTCCTTATAAAGTATTAGATGAGAAATTAGGGTTTACTGGCGACAATGTTTATAAACAAATAAAACAATTTTTATCAGAATAAAAATAACTATGAATGTAAAGAAGGTAGGTCTTGCATCCGACCATGCAGGCTATGAACTGAAAGAGTTTATTAAACAGTATCTCGAAGAAAAAGGAATAGCTTGTGAGGATTATGGCACTCATACTAACGTGTCATGCGACTATCCAGAGTATGCTCATGCCTTGGCATTAGCTGTAGAATGTGGCGATGTTTACCCAGGAATAGGAATCTGTGGCACAGGCGAAGGTATGTGTATGACGCTTAACAAGCACCAAGGCATTAGAGCCGCATTGGTTTGGGAACCCGAAATAGCACACATGACTCGCCAACATAACGACGCCAACGTGTTGGTTATGGCAGGAAGATACACCGATAAAGAGACTGCCAAGCGTATTGTTGATGAGTTTTTTGCTACACCTTTCGAGGGTGGACGGCACACTCGTCGCATCAACAAAATTCCAGTTCAATAAAACAAAAAACAAAAGTATCAAAAGAGCATATAAAGCTCTTTTGATGCTTTTCTTTACCATCCTCGTTTTTCTTAAAAAGGATAAGCAATTAAATAAATACTTGTAGGTTGGTTCTATAAATTAGCTTTGTTAGATTTTGAACTTATTTATGAAATCAACATGTAAGTTAGTAAAGGAGTGTAGCAAGCTACATGACTGAATGAACTTACATTTTGAACCAAAAATAATACAAGTAGAATACTATCAAACCTGTTAGAATTATTGAGACACAGCCTGTTTTCTGTAGAAAAAAAAAGGCAAAACATATTTTATAAAATTTACTCAGAATAGACAGTGGTAACTTATAGAACTATTTCTTAACTTTTATTATGGTTATACTTTTTTTGAGCAAACAAATATTCATTAGGTATCTTAAAAAAAAATCATTTTTCATACCTTACTGAATAAAATTAACTATATTTGCAATAGAAACTTATTTTTTTGATGTTTATGAAAGAATTTTTCAAATATGTAGGGGCCACGGTTGTAGGCATTTTTGCTTTTGGATTGATTATGCTTATTTTAGGCATTATGAGTATAGTAGGCATACTATCATCCGAACGAGCTAATTCATCCATTAGCAAAAATAGTGTATTGGTACTCAACCTATCTGGTGTGTTAGAAGAGCAAGGACAAGAAAATGTTTTCGGCTTTCTGTCAGGAAATTCATTCAACAAAATTGGCTTAGATGATATATTGTCAGCTATACACAAAGCCAAAGATAATAAAAAAATTAAGGGTATCTATATTGAATCTGGTATGTTTGCTGCTGATTATGCCAGCAAACAAGAGATAAGGAATGCTCTACTTGACTTTAAAAAAAGTGGGAAAAAAATTGTGGCATACGGTGATAGCTACACACAAGGCAACTATTATATAGCTTCTGTTGCTAATAAAGTATTCCTTAATCCTCAGGGAATGATAGAATGGAGAGGCATAGGAGCTGAGCCAATGTTTGTAAAAGACTTATTGGCTAAGTTTGGCGTACGGTATCAAGTTGTAAAGGTTGGCAAATATAAGAGCGCAACAGAAATGTTTACAGCCGACAAAATGAGTACTCCCAGCAAAGAACAAACACAAGCATACATCAATGGTATTTGGGATAATGTATGTAAAGGGGTAAGCGAAAGCAGAAAGATAAGTGTAGAAAGACTTAACAGTTATGCCGATAGCCTTATAACCTTTAGCAATCCTAAAGATTATGTAAAATACAAATTAGTAGATGGCTTACTCTATACCGATCAGGTAAAAACAGAAGTAAAAAAACTCATGGGGCTGGACTTAGATGATACTATAAATCAAGTAAGTGTAGTAGACATGAAAGATGTAAAAGAGAAAGAAAAAGGAGATGAAATAGCAGTGTACTACGCTTACGGCAATATTGTAGATAACCCCATAACAGGAAGAGTCTTTGGCAGTGAGCATTGCATTGTTGGAAATGAAGTTTGCAAAGACTTAGAGAACTTATCCTACAACGATGACGTGAAGGCTGTAGTAATAAGGATAAACTCTGGCGGTGGTAGTGCATACGCATCTGAACAAATGTGGCACCAAATAACCGAACTAAAAAAGAAAAAGCCTGTAGTAGTATCTATGGGAGGCATGGCTGCATCGGGTGGATATTATATGAGTTGTAATGCCAGCTGGATTGTTGCTCAGCCTACTACTCTTACAGGTAGCATTGGTATTTTTGGTATGATACCAGACAGGAGTGAATTGTTAACACATAAATTAGGTATCAAGTTCGATAAAGTGCAAACCAATAAAAACTCACTCATGGGCAGCAATGCGCGTCCTATGAATGCAGAAGAAATAGCTTTTCTTACACAATTTATTAATCGTGGTTATAACTTGTTTAGGCAACGTGTGGCAGATGGACGTAAGCTTAATATTGAACAAGTAGAAGCTATTGCACAAGGACATGTGTTCTTAGGACAAGATGCACTGAAAATAAAGTTAGTTGATGAGTTGGGAGGCTTAGATACAGCCATAGCAAAAGCAGCAAAATTGGCTAAGCTATCCGAATATCACACATCCAACTATCCAAAAACAAGTGATTGGTTGGAACAGTTTACACAGAGTGTAAATGGCGGAAATTACTTAGATGAGCAAATGCATATGGCATTGGGCGAGTATTATGAGCCTTTTGCTTTGCTAAAAACTATCAATCAACAAAGCATGATACAGGCTCGTATCCCATTCTATTTAAATATTAAATAAGATAATATCATTTCATTATTTCAAATAATGAGATGCTATCTCTATCTCTATTTATAGAGTAAACAATACAATGAGAGCAGAAGGAGATCATATAAAAATAAATTATTGGCTGTTGCCCCTAAGTTGGCTTTATAGCTTGGGCGTGAGATTACGCAATCAACTCTTTAAGATGGGTATTCTCAAGGAACAGACATTCGATATACCTGTTATCTCCGTTGGAAATATCACTGTGGGCGGTACTGGTAAAACACCACACGTAGAATACTTAATAAGGCTTCTCTTAAAGGAGCATATTAAGGTAGCTGTACTATCACGAGGCTACAAGCGCAAGACTAAAAGCTATGTGCTTGCTAATGAAAATAGTACAATGAGAGAAATTGGAGATGAACCTTTCCAAATGAAATCTAAATTTCCTGATATTTATATGGCAGTTGATAATAATCGAAAACATGGTATAACAACACTTACAACAGAGGAAAAAACGAAAGATGTAGGGGCTGTTTTGCTGGATGATGCCTTTCAACATAGATATGTAAAGCCTGGGATTAACATTATGCTGGTAGATTATCATAGATTTATAATGAACGATGAACTATTGCCTGCTGGGAGATTGCGTGAACCTGTATCAGGTAAAGAAAGAGCAGATGTAGTAATTGTAACGAAGTGTCCACATGACTTAAAACCTATGGAATACAGGGTACTTACAAAAAATCTTAACCTCTACCCTTTTCAATCACTATACTTTACAGAATTACAATACGATAGCTTAACACCGCTGTATGGCGGAAAAGAGTGTTCTTTGCATTCTTTAAGGCGTACCAACATATTGCTTTTAACGGGGATAGCCTCTCCCAAACAGATGAAAGAAGATTTAACAAAATATTGTAAACATATTACTTCCTTATCGTATGACGATCATCATGAATTTTCATCGCTTGATATAATGCACATCAACGAGGCTTTCAGATTAATGAAATCTCCAAAAATTATCATTACAACCGAAAAAGATGCGGCTCGTCTGATACATACTAAAGAATTATCAAAAGAAAGTAAAAACTCACTTTACGTTTTACCTGTTCGCATCAAGTTCTTACTTGATGGCGAAGGTGGTTTCAATCAAAAAATAATTAACTATGTACGAAAAGATTCAAGAAACAGCATCCTGGTTAAAAGCAAGGATGACAACAAATCCAAAAACAGCAATTATATTGGGAACAGGATTAGGTCAATTAGCTTCAGAGATAACAGATAGCTACGAATTCGCCTATAAAGATATTCCTAACTTCCCTCTTTCTACCGTAGAAGGACATTCTGGGAAATTGATATTTGGAAAGTTAGGCGACAAGGACATTATGGCTATGCAAGGTCGCTTTCACTATTATGAAGGATACGATATGAAGGATGTAACTTTCCCCGAACGTGTAATGTACGAACTGGGCATAGAAACGTTGTTTGTATCTAATGCTTCTGGTGGTATGAATCCTGATTTTAAGATTGGGGATTTAATGGTGATTGACGACCATATCAACTTTTTCCCAGAACATCCATTGCATGGAAAAAACTTCCCAACAGGACCTCGCTTTCCAGATATGCACGAGGCTTACGACAAGCACTTACGTGATTTAGCCGACAAGATAGCTAAAGAAAAGAACATAAGATTGATGCACGGTGTATATGTAGGTGTACAAGGTCCTACATTTGAAACCCCTGCCGAATATAGAATGTATCATCGTTTGGGCGGAGATGCTGTAGGTATGAGTACTGTTCCAGAAGTAATTGTTGCTCGACATTGTGGTATCAAGGTTTTTGGTATGAGTATTATTACCGACTTAGGCATTGAGGGTAAAGCCACAGAAGTATCTCATGAGGAAGTACAAGTAGCTGCAAACAGTGCACAACCACTAATGACTAAGATTATGAGACAGATGATACACCTTTCTTAATTCATAATTAGTAACTATTCTGCGCTCATATATATCTAACAATCAGATATATTAATAATTATAACCAGAAAAAAAATAAAGTGTAAAAACGACAAAAAGGGATATGGCTGCTAATATTTTGCTTTTATGTTACACTTAACATTTGCAATATAATTATCTATGACGTTTTTAAACAATCATTAGTATCAACATCTAACGCTGAATAGTTACCATAATCATTTGTTGCTGGGTATAAAGCTGGGAGAGCTTACATCGCTTAACACAAACTATGTTTCTTGCCTGCTACTCTCCTTTAATTCACAAACTACCTACTTGTAAATTTATCAACTAAATATCAACTCATGGACATCTCAAAATTAGGAGAATTCGGTTTAATAAACCATTTAACAAAGGATATAAAAGCCACAAACAACTCAACTATAAAAGGTGTAGGCGATGATTGCGCTGTGATGCACTATCCCGATAAAGAAGTACTCGTTACAAGCGATATGCTCATGGAGGGTATCCACTTCGACCTTACTTATATTGATATGCAACATCTTGGTTACAAAGCTGCCATGGTTAATATCAGCGATGTGTTCGCCATGAATGGTACACCTCAACAATTAGTCATAAGTTTAGCTATAGATAAGCGTTTCAAAGTAGAAGATATTGATGCTTTTTACAGCGGAATGCGTATGGCTTGCGACAAATGGCATGTGGATATTGTAGGAGGCGATACAACCTCTTCACGCACAGGTTTCGCAATCTCTATTACATGCATAGGTGAAGCCAACAAAGAAGATATTGTCTATCGTAACGGTGCAAAAGATACCGACCTTATTTGTGTAAGCGGAGATTTGGGAGCAGCATACATGGGATTGATGTTGTTGGAACGTGAGAAAACGGTTTACTACAAACAAATTGATGACATTAAGAAGAAACTAATTGTAGCACGACAAGAAAAGAACGAACCTCTTGCTGCTAAACTAAAGAAAGAATTAAGTGAATTAGGCGACTTCCAACCCGACTTTGCGGGTAAAGAATATCTATTACAACGCCAATTGCAAACAGAAGCACGTGGAGACATCATCGAAAAATTAAAAGCTGCCAGCATTCATCCCACATCAATGATTGACATTTCTGATGGATTGAGTAGTGAATTATTACACATCTGCAAACAAAGTAAATGTGGATGTAGAATTTATGAAAAGAATTTACCAATTGACTATCAAACGGCAGTCATGGCAGAAGAACTTAATATGAATGTTACAACCTGCGCATTAAATGGTGGAGAAGATTACGAATTGCTATTTACGGTATCCATTGGCGATCATGAGAAAATAGAATCTTTAGAAGGTATAAAACTTATTGGACATATTACAAAGCCTGAGTTAGGTAAGCAGTTGGTTACTCGTGATGGTAATGAATTTGAGCTTATCGCTCAAGGTTGGCAACACCTATAATTTGTTATTTTGAGTCTTATTAGTTGTTGAGCTATTGTATGGTAGCCATAGTTGTATTAGAAGAGCATATATTCTTGTGTACGGCAGCGTTGCAATAGTATATAAACAGAGTTCAACGCTAATTCCAATAAGAAGTGCAAAGATTGCGGTGTATAAAAAATATGAAAAGCATCTCAGGCATTGAGGGAAACAAGCACGAAAGACCTCCAAGGATGTAAAGCCCCCTATTCCCAACAGATACCTATTGAGCGAAGACCTGAGGATGCCAACTGACAGACCATGGGCGATTGGGAAATGGACACCTTCACTGGAAAGGACGGCAAAGGTATCATTGTGACGTTGGTGGAAAGGAAAAGCAACTTTATGCTCATGGAAAAGCTCAATATGGGAAAGCAAGCCGTACTACAGGCACATACCGTTGTCAACTTGCTCAAAGAACTACCAGTACCCATAAGAACAATAACCATTGATAACGGATTGGATTTTGCCGCCCACAAGATAATCGCAAGGGAAGTAGGGACGATTGTTTATTTTACCCATCCGTACTGTTCATGGGGAAAGGGAGCTATAGAAAACATGAATGGACTTATTAGCAATATATACCCAAGAAAACAGATTTTAGGGGAATATCAAAAAAATACATTAAGGAGAGATTATGGAAAAATTAAATAACAAACCCAAAAAGAAAAACGGATTTATAAAGCAATAGATATGATTAAGATAAAAATGGTGTAATTTTGCACTTACTTATGAAATCCACTATAGCAGCTAATACGTTAACAGATATTAAATGTTGATTTTTTTTTAAGAAATGTTTTGCTGATTTCAATTTATTGCTTACCTTTGCAACCGCAAAACAACAACGGTACCATAGCTCAGTTGGTAGAGCAAAGGACTGAAAATCCTTGTGTCCCCGGTTCGATTCCTGGTGGTACCACTTCAAAAAGTAAACTTAAAAAGTCCTAAACCAAATATTTAGGATTTTTTTTATTTACAAAGTGCGATAAAAGTAGTAAACAACACGACAGCCTTACAAGTATCGGATACTTACGCTGCTTCTCTCAAGCTCACGACTAATCATAGTTTCACTCATACTCTTTTCTCTCTGTTTTTCTTTTGGAGTAAGGCGAAAATTTGCGACCTTTACTCAGAGGTTAATTGTAAGCATCCAATATTATCCATCTTTCACACTACCAAATAACCCTTATATGTCTGGTAGCATATAAGGGTTATTTGGTAAGCATCCAACATTAGCCGCCTTTGCGTGGTCTTCCTGCTTTACCTTACTTTTCTAATGACAAAATATAGTTGAGATGCCTGTTTTTAAGAAATAAAATAGTACCTTTACACTCTAATCGTTGATGCGAAACTTGGTTCCGCCTGTGCAATGCGTGGGTGGTATGGAAATAGGAAGCATCAAAAAAAGGAGGAATAAACAAACAATGAGAGACAACCCACCAACACAGAGTATTTTTCAACGTCCCATTTGGGTTTCACTATTTGCG
>CAMQBR010000032.1 GCA_946999045.1 uncultured Prevotella sp. | reverse complement strand
AACTCTTCAATCAAAAAAAGCAAGAACTGCCCATTACGCACATGCCCGGCAAGCACTATCTGCCCACTTTTGCGTTCTTCGCCTTGGCGTGGGGTGCTACTTATTATGTATTGGTGCGCTTTACCAACAGCAACGTACCTTTGTTAGACAGCTTCACCAATGCACTCAGCTTTGTCGGCTTATGGGCTTTGGCACGCAAGTATGTGGAGCAATGGCTCTTTTGGATTGCGGTCGACGTGGTTTGCACCGCACTGTATGTGTACAAAGGCATTCCTTTCAAGGCAGCACTGTACGGATTATATGTGGTAATAGCAGTGTTGGGATACCTAAAGTGGAAGTCAATAGCTAAAACATCTGTCGCATGAACTACCCTCTTATAACGCAAACATCCTCTTTTGATGTCGCTATTTTAGCACTAGGCGATTATCCAATGCACACAATACCTGTGGGTGTATTGCAAAATGTACATCACATTATATGCTGTGATAATGCTATTGAAAACCTTGACCCCACTTTATATAATAAGGTGGAAGCCGTAGTAGGTGATATTGATTCTATTTCTGAAGCCTTCAAAGCAAAGTTTAAAGACTGTTTACACATCGAACATGAGCAAGAGGATAACGATATGACCAAAGCTACTCGCTATTGCATTGCCCAAAATTATAAGTATATAGTCTATCTTGGCGCCACAGGTTTGCGTGAAGATCACACTCTTGGCAACATCTCATTGCTGATAGAATACTTGCAACGTTACCATATTCAGCCCACTATGCTCACTAATTATGGCACCTTTGTACCTTGCTATGGAGACACAACCTTTCAATCTTTCAGTAGGCAGCAAGTAAGTATCTTTAATATATCGTGCAACCATTTAGAAAACAAAGGCTTGCGTTGGCAATCTTATCCCTATAAGGCATGGTGGCAAGGTACGCTTAATGAGGCTTTAGGCAATGAATTTTCGTTTACAGCCGATGGTTATTATCTGGTTTATACCACGCATGAACCCAAACAAAAACATCTGTAAAACATTGTTAATACGCAAAAAAAATCTTACCTTTGCACTGATTTTATTTAATTAATAACAATGGTAAAAGAACAGTTTAACAAACGCAACCCTTTGTGTTTTAAGCATTTTGAACGCAAGGGTTATTCGCTCTTTGCTGCTCTTGGAAAGGAAGTTTTAATCAGTGTATTAAGCGTAAGTACCCTTACTTATGCCAAGGCTAATGGCGAAAGTGTTCGCCACACCTTACCTGATCACGACTTTTCTCACCAAGAAGTAAAGCTCGATGAGGTAGTAATTACTGGCTCGCGCGCTCCGCTGACCGTTAGTCAGCAGTCGAGAATGGTAACTGTACTGAGCCGGAAGGATATTGAAGCGGCTCCAGTACAATGTGTTAACGACCTATTGAAATATGCAATAGGGGTAGATGTCCGCCAAAAAGGTCCATTAGGGGCTGGTACTGATATTGGTATACGTGGCGGAAACTCGGAGCAGGTTACCATTCTGTTGAATGGTATCAATATCGGTGATGCGCAAACTGCGCACAATGTGTTCGATTTTCCTGTTGATTTGAGCGATATCGAACGCATAGAAATCCTTGAAGGTCCAGCTGGTCGTGTTTATGGAACATCCTCATTATTGGGTGCTATTAACATTGTAACCAAGACGGCACGTTCCACATCTTTTTCCGCCCGAATGGAAGCAGGCTCATATGGATATTTTAATACGGGATTGAGAGGTAACATTTCTACCGCTAAGTGGAACAATCAACTCTCTACATCGTTTACCCGAAGTGATGGTTATTCGTATAACAAGGCGGGTAATCTCAATGCTGATTTCCACACGGTCAAGTCATTTTACCAGGGAAACTATACAGATGATTTGATAAAGGTTAACTGGCATGCAGGAACAAGTATGCGCAATTTTGGTGCAAACACATTTTATGGCGTGAAAAGTGACGACCAGTTTGAGCACACTTTCAAGTTGTTTACTGCCTTACAAGCTGAAAATAGGCAGGGAAAATTGCATCTTCGTCCGTCTATCTACTGGAACAGAGCCATGGATAGGTTTGAGTTTTTTAAGGGAGATACAAATAAAGTACCCTTCAATTATCACCGTGCCGATGTGTATGGTGTAAATCTCAATGCCTATTTTGATTGGGTTGGAGGTAGAACAGCATTTGGTGCAGAACTCCGTCATGAAGACTTAATTAGTACAGTGTTGGGTAACAAGTTGGATAATCCTGAACCTGTACACGGAACTAACCGCATGTATACCAACGGGTTGCAACGTACAAATACGCAGTTCGTATTGGAGCATAACGTGTTGCTCAATAGGTTTACGCTTTCTGCTGGACTTATTGCCGTTAAAAACAGTCAGGCCAATATGAATATGCGCATATATCCAGGGGTAGACATGAGCTATCGTTTATTAGAAGGTTTGAAACTCTATGCTTCGTACAATACTTCGTTGCGCATGCCATCTATGACAGAATTGTTTTATTCGGTAAAAGGATACAAACCAAATCCTCATCTGCAACCCGAGGAACTTTCTGCAGTTGAAGGCGGTGTTAAGTTGCACAATGCGTACATCAATGCCAAAGCTGCTGTATATTACAATCATTATAAAAACCTGATAGACTGGATACAGGACGGCACGTGCGATAAAAAAAATGAACTGGTGTGGAAGAGTGTCAACTTTGGTGTTATCAATTCGTTGGGTATTGAGAGCAACTTTGACTTTAATTTCCTGCGTATTCTGCCATCACAACGTTTCTTGAAGAAAGTATCTTTGGGCTATTCTTATATCAATCAGGATAGGGAGGATAATAAAAACCTTGTGAGCAAGTATGTTTTGGAGTATCTTAAGCACAAGTTAGTAGCTGATGCACAGTTGCATATCTTTAGTAAAATGGATATGAATCTGTCGTATCGTTTCCATGATCGTATGGGTAACTATAAAGATCGTGAGGGAGTTGCCCATGCTTATCAGCCCTATGGCGTACTTGATGCACGTTTAACATGGAACGAAAAGTCATGGATGGCGTATGTTAATATCAATAATGCTTTGAACAAAACGTATATGGATGCAGGTAATGTACCACAACCTGGCGTATGGCTTGTGGCGGGGGCAACGGTAAAATTGTAAAGTTTCACTCCTAACCCTTTCCCAAAAGTGGAGGGGAGTGTTTAGACCTTTTCTGTGATTAATAGTGCCTATTGTTTTGTTGGGACGCTCGGTTCGAGCGTCCACCAAACCATTGGTATGAGCATATTTTTTCTGCGGACAAGAAACAATATTGGCTTAACGCTGAATGTTGTTTTCTGTTCGCAGATTTTAGTTTGGGTCTATATAAATTGTAAGCATCCAACATTAGCCGCCTTTGCTGGGTTTTCCTACTTTACTATCTTTGCCCGAAAAACTTATGTTTGTACTTAACGAAACAAATGTTTTTCGGGCTTGTTTGGTAAGCATCCTGTAAGTTCCAAAAACGAAGTGCAATAAAAGAGTACCCCCTCGCCGAGAGATGCAGACGATCTCTCAGCGAGGGGGTACTCTTTTATTGCACTTCGTTTTTGGAACTTACAGGGCTTTATATCAGATTTAAGCAATGATCTTGATCTGACAAGAGGTAAAACCAGAAGCGGGTATGGTTCATTTGAAACGTCAGATGGCAAGCTGTTTGCCATCTGAGTGAGCAACCATAATATCAATGAAGCAAATGTCGGTGATGAGCCTGTCGAAAGCATTGTTATTAGAATTTTAGTTTATGAGTTTTTTAGTTTATGAGTTGATAGTTTTTAAGCAAAAAGCCTATTTACTTGTCTACTTGTTTCCTCGTCTACTAATATTATGAATTATCTTGATTTTATCCTTCATTAGTCAGCTCTCACTCTCATTTTCAGTAAAAATACACATATTTTTAAAGCTGTTATAAAGAACTGATAATCAATAATCTGTGAATGTATGTATAAATTTTCTTGTCCATGCGCTGTACTATCTTAATACTTTAATCGCCTTAAAGCAATGCTCTAACCACCTTAAAGGGTGCTAACAGACACATTGAAACGATGAAATAGCGATCGATTTCACCTATTTTGGATGCTCGTGGAGCAAAAATCATTGCTCATGATGAGCGGATATATAGCGGATATATAGCGAAATGTACGAAAGAGGTGGTGCAAACCGTGCCAAACTTTTCTATTTCGAGAATTTTATTTGTAAAGAAAAGAGAAATGAAATGAAAAATATTTTTTTAGTTGACGAGTTTATAGTTTACGAGTCGACAAGCTTACCAGTTGTTAACTAATTCACAACTAATAAATCACACTTTCAGGTAACAACATAAGCAGCTAATAGTAGCCAGTTTTCACACTAACAAATCCCCCCCTTATATGTTGTCTAGCAGCATATAAGGGTTATTTGTTATTTGAAGTTTGAAGGTAGTATTTTCGTGAGTTCCTCCTTTGTCATGTATATTAGGGGCTTTGAACTTCCTTCATCCAGTTGTACGGCTCTATACCAGCTTCCCTGCAACATACCATGAAGGTATAGAAGATGGCATTGTTCTCTGCCCCTTAATTGTTACCGCAGAACAGGTAGTTCTTTCTTCCAAGCGTGATGGGGCAGATGGCTTGTTTCATGAATTTTATGATCTATGTTTTAGATGCTTACATTGTTTTAGCGATACTGTGCAGAAAATAAAGTGAAGGCATTTAATGAAAATGTAATTTGAAATATCGTTAATGATAAATGGTTTATTGGTAGAAAATACATATCTTTGCAAGAAGATATTAAACTTATGAAAGTAGTACTTGTTAAAGATAAAGATTTACAAGCGGCAGCAGAACAAGGAAAGGATGCTTTTCTGCAAGTATTCGTTGACGCTATATACAAAGCTATTGGTAGCGATACGCTTACAGCCGAGAATATGGCTCAACTCAATGCTGACCAAATAACACTTTTGGCGTATGATATTCTTCAAAAAGAAGTAATGGATGGCGGTTTTATTCAGTTGATACATAATGGATACGGAGCTTTTATCTTTCGTAATCCCTTTGATAAAGCCATAAGAGAGTGGGGGTTGGTAGATTTGTTTAGAGTTTTAAAGAAGTGTCATAAACTCTATTTGCAGTATGGGGCAGACATAGAAAAAGATTGTACAGATGAAGAGTTTATGGCTTTATTTGAAAAGTATCCTTTCTTTGATGATTTTGATGATGTTTTTGTAGAGAATGAAGAGTGCTGGACGGGTGAGGTAGCTCACTATGTAGATGACCATATAGAACAATTTGCCAAGATTATAAACGAATGAACAAAGATGAATTAGAAAATAGAAAGAAAAGTTCTATCCAGATAAGAAATAAAAGGGCCTCGTTTGAATATTTCTTTATAGATACTTATACGGCAGGCATTGTGCTTACGGGTACGGAAATTAAATCTATTAGACAAGGGAAAGCCTCGTTGGTAGATGCCTTTTGTTATATCAATAAGGGTGAATTGTGGGTAAAGGGCATGAACATTAGTCCTTACTTTTATGGTTCGTTTTCTAACCATGAAGCTCGAAGAGACCGTAAGCTGTTGCTCACAAAGCATGAGATAAGGAAGCTGGAAGCTGATACAAAGATTGCTGGGCACACCATAGTTCCTACTTTGTTGTTCATTGATAAGCATGGACGAGCTAAAGTTGATATTGCTTTGGCTAAAGGTAAAAAGGAATATGATAAGCGTCAAACGCTAAAAGAGAAAGAAGATAGAAGAGAAATGGATAGAGCTATTAAGCACTATTAAAGTTAAAGGAATTCTGTTAAGATTAATTTATAGAACGACTTTAAAAACACATCCGTTTTTTTTGTATTATCTGTAAATTGATGTACTTTTGTAAAATACTCAAAATCAAATTGTAGAGATGAACTTTAAGAGAAGAAAAAGATGGCATTGTATACCAGGAGTACCTTTAACTGACCTTGATAAAAAAGTAATGTATTGGGAGAATAAAGGAAAATTGGTACCAACCAAAGAGCTAATTAAAACTCCAGAACAGATAGAAGGTATTCGCAAAAGTGGAGTAGTGAATACAGGTGTATTAGATGCAGTAGCTGCAGAAATTCATGCAGGTATGAATACCCAAGAGATAGATGATATCTGTATGCAGTACTGCAAAGACCACAACGCCATTCCTGCTTGTTTGAATTACGAAGGTTATCCTAAAAGTGTATGTACAAGTATCAATGAAGTTGTATGTCATGGCATACCCAAAAAAGAAGATGTCTTGCACGAGGGCGATATTATCAATGTTGATATGACCACGATTGTTGACGGATACTTTGCAGATGCATCTCGAATGTTTATAATAGGTAAAACTACCCCCGAGAAAGAACAATTAGTAAGGGTTACAAAAGAATGTTTGGATATAGGTGCTGAAGCAGCAAAACCTTATTCGTTTGTTGGCGATATTGGACACGCTATACAAAAACATGCAGAGAAATACCATTATGGTGTAGTAAGAGATTTATGTGGGCATGGTGTGGGATTGGAGTTCCATGAAGAGCCTAACGTAAATCACTATGGACACAAAGGAACTGGTATGCTGTTAGTTCCTGGTATGGTATTTACTATCGAACCAATGATTAATATGGGTACATGGAAGGTGTTTATTGATGCCGACGACCCATACGGCTGGGAAGTAATTACTGGTGATGAGTTACCAAGTGCTCAATGGGAGCATACATTTGTAATGACAGAACATGGAGTTGAAATTTTAACTCAATAATGGCATATTTATTCTTTTGCCCCCCAAAAAGAATATAGATATAAATTATGAAAGATATATATATATTAGGTTTAGAGAGCAGTTGCGATGATACATCTGCAGCTGTTCTTAGAAATAACGTATTATTAAGTAATGTAACTGCTTCACAAGCTATTCATGAAGCTTACGGAGGTGTTGTGCCAGAATTAGCATCGCGGGCACATCAACAAAATGTTGTTCCAGTAGTAGACCAAGCATTAAAGCGTGCTGGTATTACGAAAGAACAATTAAGTGCAGTGGCATTTACTCGTGGACCAGGTTTGATGGGTTCACTTTTAGTTGGAGTTAGTTTTGCTAAGGGATTTGCTCGTTCATTAAATATTCCTTTGGTAGATGTCAATCACTTGCAGGGACACGTAATGGCTCACTTTATCAAAGAAGATGGGGTAGAGTATCAAGAACCACCTTTCCCTTTCTTATGTCTGCTGGTTTCGGGTGGTAACTCACAAATTGTAAAGGTAAATGCCTATAATGATATGCAGGTATTAGGTCAGACCATTGATGACGCTGCTGGTGAAGCTATTGACAAATGCTCAAAAGTAATGGGCTTAGGTTATCCTGGTGGACCTATCATTGATAAATTAGCACGTCAGGGTAATCCTCATACTTATAAGTTTGCAGAGCCACATGTAGAAGGTATGAACTTTAGTTTTTCTGGATTAAAGACTTCTTTTTTGTATAATATGCGCAAATGGGTAGAAGCTGAACCTAATTTTATAGAGAAGCATAAGAACGATATAGCCGCAAGCTTAGAGTTTACTATTGTTGACATCTTGATGAAGAAGTTACGTCAGGCAGTTAAAGAAACAGGTATTACTCACGTAGCTGTAGCTGGTGGCGTATCTGCCAACAACGGATTACGTAACTCTTTCCACTATCATGCTGACAAATATGGTTGGACAGTATATATACCCAAGTTTAGTTATACCACAGATAATGCCGCTATGATAGGTATTACTGGCTATTATAAGTATTTAGATCATGATTTCTGCTCAATAGACAAACCAGCATTCAGTAAAGTAACATTTGAATGAAGGCTATAATCGTAATACAAGATAATACAAATTTTGACAATACAATTTAAATATGGGATTAGAAAGCAAAGTAATTAGTAGAGAGATACAACAGTTACTTTACGACACAAACAAAACTTTAGGTACGGCCGAAAGTTGTACAGGTGGACGTATTGCTGAAGGAATTGTAGCAATACCTGGTTCTTCTAATTATTTCAAAGGAAGCATTATCGCTTATAGTAACGAAGTAAAACAACAGTTACTGGGAGTAGATGCTTCCATAATAGAAGAGAAGACTGCTGTATGTGAAGAAGTAGCTCAGCAAATGGTAAAAGGAGCATGTAATGTTTTGCATTGTGATTATGCCATATCTGTTACAGGTATTGCTGGACCAGGTGGAGGCACGAAAGGAATACCAGTTGGTACGATTTGGATAGGTTATGGTACAAAAGATGATATAAGAACTTTCCAACTAACAGAAAATTTTGGTCGAGATATCAATTTATCTATTGCCACCAATAAAGCATTACACCTCTTCTTAGAGTATCTAAAAGCAAATAAACCTGTACCCACCTATCAATTAGAAGCAAACGGTTCTGAAAGCCATGTACTTAATTTGAAGAATCAAAAATAATAAAAAAGCTTAATAGATAGCTTTATTTGAATAATAAGTTTGGCTTTTCAATAAATATTTGTAATTTTGCAAAATGTTTGGAATAAGTATCAAAAAACGAAAACAAATAATTTAAGATATCAATGTCTAAGATTTGTCAAATCACAGGAAAGAAGGCACAGATAGGTAATAATGTGTCTCACTCAAAGCATCGCACAAAGCGTAGCTTTGATGTTAACCTTTTTAGCAAAAAGTTCTACTATGTAGAAGAAGGATGCTGGATTAGCCTAAAGATCAGTGCTGCTGGTCTTCGTCTCATTAACAAAGTAGGTCTTGATGCTGCATTGAAGCAAGCTGTTAGCAACGGCTATTGCGATTGGAAAGACATAAAAGTGATAGGAGAATAAGCGATGGCAAAGAAAGCTAAAGGTAATAGAGTACAAGTTATCTTGGAATGTACAGAGATGAAGAATAGTGGACTGCCAGGAACAAGTCGCTATATCACGACAAAGAATCGTAAAAATACTCCTGAGCGTCTTGAGTTAATGAAGTATAATCCTATTTTGAAGAAGATGACTCTTCATAAGGAGATTAAGTAATAAGGAGACATAAAGTATGGCAAAGAAAGCGGTCGCTACCCTCCACGAAGGTAAGACGGATGGTCGCGCATACACAAAAGTTATCAAAATGGTAAAAAGCCCTAAAACAGGTGCTTATGTTTTTGATGAGCAAATGGTTCCTAATGAAGCTGTAAAAGATTTTTTCAAGAACTAATTTCGCAATTATATACGATGAATAACAAGCATTTATAGCATATTTGTTATATCATTTCTATTCATAAAAACTCTACAGCTATTTAGTTGTAGAGTTTTTTATGTTCATAAATGTGCTATATATAATTCAATATTAGCCGCCTTTCACACTAACAAATAACCCTTATATGTTTGGCAGTATATAAGGGCTATTTGTTTTGTTAGTGTGAAAGACGACTACTGTTGGATGCTTACGAAAAGACCTCTGAGGGAGAAATTTTAGAAGCACTTATATGTAAACCCAATAGTTCCAAATATTGGGTACAGCGTTTGTTCAATGGTCTTGAACGAATGCCTATGAATGCCTGTAACCCCCCAATTAATATCAGCATAAACGCCCCAGTGATGATATATATGGCAATCGAAACCTGTAATGAAGCCTAATTGAAAGTTGCGCATATCATTTGTGAAGTTATAATTACCTCGTTTACCCTCATTTTCTCCTAATTCTAATTTAGGTCCAATAGGTGAACCTATGCGCAAATATCCATTATAAGCACTGCCAATAAATTTCTTAGAAAACAAATACGATCCATACATGCCCATACGTACACTTAGTAGCTTATTAACATTATATGATGCTTCAATAGGTAATGTAATCACCCATTGACGTACTTGCGTATTAATATTTCCTGTATAAACACCTGCAGCCGAATAGTTTCCTTGTACAATCGCTAAATGATAATTCTTAACTTTAGCATCTGTTACCATATCTTTGTTCTCAATACGCATTCCAGACAAGTAAGACCACTTTTTATTAATAGGTTTTATGGCATTGACTTCTATGGAAGTATTGACACAGAACTGATAGCATTTTAGAGATCGAATGGATGCTGGAAGAACGTAAGGAGCTGTTCCTCCTAAATTATATCCAAATCGAACAATGGGGGTAACATCGTTGAGAAATGTTTCAGCCAAAGTGGGAATAGCCATGACAAAATATAATAGTGTGGTAATAATAATTTTCTTATTCATTTTTTATTATTCTTGGTGTGTACAAATGAGTTTTACATCGTCAATACATAGTTCACTACCAATAGCTCCTTCAAACTTAGCTCCGTCCTTGCTTGATGAAAAAATAATAGCTAAGTTGTAGCCACGATTTGCTAAAAGCTTGTTATCAATTTCTTTTGTATAAGTAAACTCTATTTCAAAAAAAGTCCATTGGCTTGTTGGCTTTATGTCTTTTACTTGTGCAATGGCAACAATGTTTGGACTAGTAAGAACATTTGTACCATCTAAGAAAAAAGAATTGCGTTTTCCGTCTTTCCCTATGATTGTATTGCGGTAAAAAACTGCATATATGGCAGCACAATCTGACTTGCCTTTTAGAATCTTACAACTTTGATCTTGAAAATCTTTACCAGGTTTATATTTGTACCAACCTGTAAGTTTGGTAGGCTTTTTATCAAACTTGATACCAAAGTGAGTGGCTTCTAAAGGATTGATAAGCGAATTAGCCGCATCAAATGAGCCTATGAAAATGTTTCCTGCTGCCATTGGCTTACCAAACATTCTACCTAATTCGCCTGTACTACAAGTTGTAAGTTTTACGTAGGAACCATGATATCCCCCTTTTGATACTGGTGCAGTAGGGTATTGATTGGCTGGTAAATCACCAGCTCCAAAACTAAATGCTATATTTCCTGTTGCCCAATTATTGGTTTCGTTACCGTCTTCTGACTTTTCGTACCATATATAACATTTTTTATCATTGGGTTCTAATTTGTATTGTTCAAAGTCGTAAGGTATGGTATCTTTAATAGTTTGTAGTGTTGGTATAAAATTTACGCTATATTTTCTTTTCCATTCACCATTTTGAGAAGTAACAGTATAGATAACAGCTCCTTTGCTAAAATTGTGTGTACTACCATTGACAGGATTAATGGTTGCTCCCTCTGTTAATTGAAATTGTGGAGCAATGGCTGTAAGATTGGCTTTTTGTCTTACATTAAAGCAAATAGTGTTATCAGAAGACAGCACATCAATATCTCTATCAGTAGGATTAAAAAACATTCCTTTTAATTGTTGATCGGGGATACTTGCTTTGATAATATCACACTCGGCATTGAGTGGTTCTTCCTTGAAACAAGATGAAAACAAGCAGCATGTGGCTATGATAAATAAAATATGATAAAATTTCATTGGCGATTTGTTATTTGTTTGATATGCGAAGGTATAAGTAAAAATCCAATGGTACAAATAAAATATTAAAAAAGTAGCGTATAAATGTTTATCCTATAAACTGTGTGTAAAGTTGGGGAAAGCCAACCTCGCTCCGTTATACTTATAAATCAATTTCTTTTATGATTCTTTTTTGGCATTACTCCTAATTATTTTCTATATTGATAGGTTGGGGGATATGGTTCAAATTTACTTTCCACTGGTTGTGTAGATAGGTTAATTCTATTTTGAAATCAGCTTGATGAGCCATATATCCTGTTTGCCCAATAGTATCTAACAGCATTATGTTCTTTAAGCGAACGGTAACAATGGCTGTGGAATCTTGTTCATTAAATTCAATGTCTTTTATATCGTGAGAAGCACCACATTTTTGTTTTTGCAAAATCTCTACTTCCCCCATTCCTATCTGTGATGCTGCGTACTCTATCCATTGTTTGGAAGAGGGCGTGCAATAGGGTAATGAAGCTTGCAAGTGCCAGTTAAAGTAGTTTTGTGCAAATCCGTTAATTGTTTGCTGTAGTTGTTTTTCGTTCGGCATATGTTTGCACGATGATAAAAATCCGATGCTTATGAGAGCAATGAGAAGTTGATAAAGTTTTAATTTCATAATTCTTTTAACTTAAATTGATGCAAAGATAACTAAAAACTTGCCTATCTCTATGATTTTTCATACTTTTGTATAATTAAAAAGTTTATAAATGTTTCAATTTATTTGTTTGGGAAGTGGTAGCAGTGGCAACTGCTATTGTTTGTTTACTAACAATGATGGACTCATGATAGATGCAGGCTTGGGTATCCGAAATATAAAGAGATCGTTTAAGGAACAAGGATTATCTCTTTCTCGTATCCATCATATTTTAATAACGCACGACCATGCCGACCACATTAAAGCAGTAGGAGCGTTAAGCAACGATTATCATATTCCTGTTTATACTACAGCCGAAGTTCATGCTGGTATTGATCGTAACTTTTGTGTCCGCCGAAAGATAGATGTTGCATTGAGACACAATCTTTTAAAAGGAGAAGTTGCTCAAATAGGCGATTTCACGGTAATATCGTTTCATGTTCCGCATGATAGTTCCGATTGTGTAGGCTATCGAATAGAATATCAGGGGGTGGTTTTTGCGTTGATGACAGATATCGGACATATCACTGAAGAGATGAAATCTATTATTTCGCAGACTCATTATTTGGTAATAGAAGCCAATCATGATGAAGATATGTTGAAGCAAGGTCCTTATCCCGATTATTTAAAACGTCGAATATTAAGTCCAAATGGTCATTTACTTAATAAGGAATGCGCCCAAGCAATAGCCGAGAATATGGGTGAACATCTAAAACATGTGTGGTTGTGCCATCTAAGTCAGGAGAACAATCATCCAGAGTTGGCACGAAAAACGGTAGAACTCGTGCTTCGCTCGTATGGAATTATTGTAGGAACCGATGTTCTGCTGGATGTTCTTCGTCGAAAGTCTGCCAGTTTATTATACGATTTATTGTAAGTTAAGTTTTGTTTTATTGGTTAAGCGTACAAAAATAACCTAACTTATAACATTTGAAGATAAAAAGTGAAGGATGCGATGATGTAAGATGTTTTAGCATCATCTTTTGCGTTAACCGAAAGAGTAGTTTAATAAAAGAAACTAAATGCCAGTACTTTAATTGTTGGTAAACATCTAAAATAGGTGAATATCCTTCAATTTCTTTTCGGTATTGATACAGCGTTTGCATAGCTTCTTTAGTTTTGGTAAGATAACTCTCATTATCCTCGAAATGACAAAATCCTACAGGATTGTCTATGTGATAAATTCGAATATTAGCAACTTTTAATTCTTTTCCAAATAACACATCTTCATAACCGTAACTGTTTATACTGCTATTAAAGGGGTGTACTATCATTACTGATCGTGCTACCAAGAAATTGGATGTGGTAAAATGTTGATAAGGATTTTTGTTTCGTTCTGTAGCTGTGTATTTTTCTCTAATTTTCTTTTCGTTATAATACCTTAAAGTACCATCATTTGGTAATATTTCTCGTTGCACACAATTGCCTCCATAGATAACTTTTGCTTGAGAATAGGCCTTTAAATATTGTGTAAGGTAAACATTGTTTACTATTTGCATATCGCTGTCAACAAATAATAACCATGTGTAATGTGCCATGGATGTGAGAAAGTTACGTATCTGAGAGCGTCCAACATTCTTCTTTCTGATAATATAACGACAATGAGAAAGTTGGTTAATGTCTAAGTTTTTGTTGATAACAGACGATAAAGTAGAACCATCATCTGCCACAATAATCTCAAAATACAACCCCTCCATACTCATAGCTTGCTGGCGTAATGTCTTTACCAGCAAGGTACAATCAACATTGTACGTTGGAATGAGTATGGAGAGTTGTGTCCTATAGAGCATTGTCGTTTATATGTAATAGGGTATGTTTAGAGTTCGTGCTGGAGATATTCTCCAGTTAAGCTCTCCTTGCATGCAGCTACTTCTTGAGGTGTGCCACATACAACCACGTTCCCGCCTTTATCACCACCGTCTGGACCAAGGTCAATAATATAATCTGCACATTTTATCACGTCAAGATTGTGCTCAATAACAATGATAGAATGTCCTTTGTCTAATAATGCTTTGAATGCTTCCAACAAGCGTTTTATGTCTAAGTAATGTAAACCTGAGGTTGGTTCATCAAATATAAATAAGGTAGTTTCTTGTTTTTCTCTGCCAATGAAGTAAGCTAATTTCACACGTTGGTTCTCTCCGCCTGACAGAGTAGATGAACTTTGTCCTAATTTGATGTATCCCAATCCCACATCAGCTAACGGCTTTAAACGACTGACAATAGTAGTTTGTTTGAGTTTGGTAAAAAAATCTAACGCTTCCGATATGGTCATATTCAAAACATCATTGATGTTTTTGCCTGCAACTCGCACTTCCAAAATGTCTGGCTTAAAGCGCTGACCATGACAAGCCTCGCATACCAGCTCAAGATCTGCCATAAATTGCATTTCAACAGTAATGGTTCCAGCGCCCTTACACTCTTCGCATCTGCCGCCTTCAGCATTAAATGAGAAGTATTGTGCCGTAAAACCCATTTGTTTAGCCAAGGGTTGATTGGCAAATAATTGGCGGATAACATCGTAAGCCTTTACGTATGTGGCAGGATTACTGCGCGAACTCTTGCCTATAGGGTTCTGATCAACAAACTCTACATGCTGTATTTGCTTCCAATCGCCCTCCAAAGAGAGATATTCTCCTGGCTGTTCAGCAACTTCATTGAGATGTCGCTTCAAGGCTGGATATAGTATACCTTTGACCAAAGTAGATTTACCAGACCCACTGACACCAGTAACTACCGTTAAAACATTCAGTGGAAATTTTACATTAATGCCTTTTAGGTTGTTTTGTCTTGCCCCTTTCAGTTCGATAGCCATATTCCATGCCCTGTGAGACGGGGGTAAATCAATATTCTCCTTGCCTGTAAGATATTGTATGGTATGTGAAAGTAGATATTTTTTAGCAAACTCCTCCTTGTGATCAGGCATCTTTTTTATAGAACCATTGAATACGATCTCTCCTCCAAGTCTGCCAGCATTTGGTCCTACATCAATTAAAGTGTCGGCAGCTTTCATTATTTCTTTGTCGTGTTCCACCACAATAACGGTGTTGCCCAAGGCTTGCAACTTTCTCAGTACATTGATAAGACGTTGGGTGTCACTACTATGGAGACCAATACTTGGCTCATCCAAGATATAAAGCGAGCCTACTAACGAACTACCTAATGATGTTGTAAGATTAATTCGCTGGCTCTCTCCGCCACTTAAACTATTAGAAGGTCGGTTTAATGTAAGATAACCCAAACCTACATCTAATAAGAATTGCAAGCGGTTGTTTATCTCTATAAGTAATTGCTTGCCTATCTTTTGCTCGTGTTCGGTCAGCGTTAAGTTATCAAACCATTGCTTAAGATAGGTAATAGGCATCTCTACAAGATTGGTAATAGACATTCCTTGAATCTTTACCCAGTTAGCTTCTTGCTTTAATCTAGTGCCATGGCAAGTAGGACAGATGGTCTTTCCTTGGTATCGGCTTAGCATTACACGGTATTGTATTTTGTATTGATTCTCCTTTACCATTTGGAAAAAAGCATCAATACTTATCTGTTCGTGTTTGTCCCTTTGCTTATCCGAAGGAAAGCCATGCCACAACATATCCTTTTCTTTTTGCGATAGTTCCATGTATGGTTTGAAGATAGGGAAGTGAACGGCAGCAGAGCGCCTACAAAATTCGTTCTTCCATTCTCCCATCTTGTCGCCATGCCAGCACTGTACGCATCCATCATATACACTGAGTGTAGTGTTTGGTATTACTAAGTGCTCGTCAATACCGATTACACTGCCGAAGCCTTCGCAAGTAGTACAAGCACCCAAGGGAGAATTAAACGAGAAAAGATTGTCGTTAGGCTCCTCGAACGTCATGCCATCAGCTTCGTATCTCATGGAGAAGTTGTAGGTTATGTTTGATGGGAAGAATACCAATTGGCATTCGCCATGCCCTTCGTAGAAGGCTGTTTCTGCCGAATCTATGAGACGAGATACCGTATCTTTGTCATCATCAACCGACATACGGTCTATCAATAGGTATATATCTTTTGTCGATGTATTGGCAAGAGCCTCCTTATCATTCAAGAAATCGTCAATACGAACAAATGTTTGATGAACCCATAAGCGTGTATATCCCTCCTGAATCTCCAATTCTAATTGCTTCTCCAGTGTACGGTCTTCAATTAAGTGCAGTGGAGCCACAATGGCAAACTTTGTTCCTTTGGAATATTGTTGGGTGCAAGTGAGCAAATCTTCAGTAGAATGCTTTTTCACTTCCTGTCCGCTAATAGGCGAATAAGTCTTGCCTATGCGTGCAAAAAGCAATCTTAAGTACTCGTATATTTCGGTAGAAGTACCCACTGTACTGCGAGGATTGCGAGATATAACCTTTTGTTCAATGGCAATAGCAGGCGGCAGACCTTTAATAAAATCGCATTCTGGTTTACTCATACGGCCCAAAAATTGACGGGCGTATGCCGATAGTGATTCTACATAGCGACGTTGACCTTCAGCATACAATGTGTCGAAGGCCAACGAGGATTTGCCAGATCCAGACAATCCAGCAATGACAATAAGTTGATTACGTGGTATGTTGATGCTTATATTCTTTAGATTGTTAACACGAGCACCTTTTATTTCTATATATTCATTCATATTTATGAGTTCATTGATAACAAGAACTCTTCATTATTTCGGGTTCTAACCATTCTGTCGTGCAATGAGTTCATTGCCTCTATTGGATTCATGTCAGCAATGTATTTACGCAGAATCCACATACGGTCAAGTGTTTTCTTGTCTTGTAACAAGTCATCACGACGTGTACTTGATGCCACCAAGTTAACGGCAGGGAAGATACGTTTGTTAGAGAGTGAGCGGTCGAGCTGTAACTCCATGTTACCTGTACCCTTAAACTCTTCAAAGATAACCTCATCCATCTTGCTACCTGTATCAATAAGTGCTGTTGCAATAATGGTTAATGAGCCACCTCCTTCAATATTACGAGCTGCACCAAAGAAGCGTTTAGGCTTTTGTAAGGCATTGGCATCAACACCACCAGTTAGCACTTTGCCTGAAGCAGGGCTTACTGTGTTGTAGGCTCGAGCCAATCGAGTAATGGAATCAAGGAATATTACAACATCGTGTCCGCATTCTACCATACGCTTAGCTTTTTCCAATACGATACCTGCAATCTTTACATGACGCTCGGCTGGCTCATCAAAGGTTGAGGCAATAACCTCAGCATTAACAGTTCGAGCCATATCGGTAACCTCTTCAGGACGTTCATCTATCAATAACATCATGAGGTAAGCCTCTGGATGATTGGCTGCAATGGCGTTGGCAACGTCTTTCATCAAGATAGTTTTACCTGTTTTAGGTTGCGCTACGATGAGTGCACGCTGTCCCTTACCAATAGGAGAGAACAAATCTACAATACGTGTAGATAAATTTGTAGTAGAAGAATCACCACAGAGTGTAAACTTCTCTTCAGGGAAGAGTGGGGTAAGATGCTCAAACTGTATACGGTCTCTAATTTCGTTTGGCTCTCTTCCATTTATTTTATCAATGCTTGTAAGTGGAAAATATTTCTCGCCATCGTGAGGAGGACGCACATGACACTGTACAACATCGCCTGTTTTCAAACCATATTTCTTTATTTGGTTGCTGGCTACATATACATCATCGGGTGATGACAAATAATTATAGTCACTCGAACGCAAGAAACCATAACCATCGGGCATGGTTTCTAACACTCCATTTGTCTCTATAATATCAGAGAAATCGTAATTTTCTTCAGTAGAACAACAAGTATTAGGTGTTGCCTGATAAGCTGTTGGCTGCATCATTGGTGTGGTAGGATTATCTAACATGTCATAGTTAGGCACGGCCCCCTGGTCTAAAATAGGTAAATCGTTCAGAATAATGAAATCGGTACCATCACCAGGATCGCCTTCCCATATACCACCCTCTATTGCTTCGCGACGTTCTTGTTCGCTCTCATTGTGAGCATCAACCTTAGCTTGTAATTGTGCCAAGAGGTTACTCATACCCGATTCACTATTGTCTGCATCTCCATCTTTTCTATTTGCAGACTCTGTAGAAGCTTCAGCTTCTGGTATTTGCTCGTTTATTTCTTGTTGAGTAGCCAATATAGCTTCATCGTTATCGGTGTTCATTTTATCTTTTTCTACTATATTTCCGCCTATTATTTCATTGTTCTCTTGCTTCCTCGCTTCAATCATAGCGATGAGTTCAAGCTCGCGCTTCGATTTCCTTCCCCGATGTTTGGGTATCGCAGCCAACTCTTCTTCTAAAGTCATTTCAGGCTCTTCTGCTGATGTATGACTTTGACTATCATCCCTATTATTTTCTTGTTCCTTAAACAGAGAGGGTTGCTCGCCAGAAACTTTGTTCTTCTTTAAGTCGAAGTTCTCTCCTTCTTTACCTTTTACCGAGTAAACTCTGTCGGTATCGTGCTTTTGTATACGTATACGACGACGCTTACCCATCATTTCGGTAGCATTCGCTTCCTCTGTATCTTGTTTTTTTAGTATGGAGTTAATGATATCTTCAATTGTTTGGTTGGGTTGTGTGTCTGCACCTAATTCGTGCACGATAGCCGTTAATTCACGGATATCTTTAGATGATAATTCGTCTTTGCTATACATTTTGTATAATAAGTATTGATTGAAATAACTTCGTTTCAGAAGAGAAACGATCGGTATGTTTTGAAAAATCTATGTGCAAAGATACAAAAAAAAAGTATATAGAAAACTTATAAGTGTGCTATCTTTTTATTTTTGTATTTTCTTAACAATAAGAATAAGCGGCGAAATTACTTGTGTTTTTTATAAAAGGGCTGGTTCAATATAATATAGAACCAGCCCTTGTAGATTAATCTTCAAACGATTAGTCGTTTGTCTTTTCCATATCTGCCTTCAATTTAGCCAAAACGTCTAAGTCGCCTAAGCTTGTACCTGCAGCAACATTATTGATTTGAGCTGTCTCACTCTTCTTGTTATTGTGCTTGTGAGTTGGTTTAGGTTCTTCCTTTTCGTCTTCGAATGTACGACTATGAGAGAGGATGATGCGTTTTGTATCTTTTACAAACTCAATAACCTTAAAGTCAAGTTCTTCACCTTGTTGAGCTTGTGATCCGTCTTCCTTCACAAGATGTTTAGGAGTAGCAAATCCCTCACCACCTTCGTTTAACGTGATAACAGCACCCTTGTCCATCATTTCCGTAATCTTGCCTTTGTGTACAGAACCTGGAGTGTAGATAGTTTCGTAAGTATCCCAAGGATTTTCTTCAAGTTGCTTGTGTCCCAATGACAAACGACGATTCTCTTTGTCTATTTCCAAAACTACAACTTCAATTTCTGCGCCTACGGATGTAAACTCTGAAGGATGTTTAACCTTCTTAGTCCAAGAAAGGTCGCTGATGTGGATAAGTCCATCTACACCTTCCTCTAATTCTACGAAGATACCAAAGTTAGTAAAATTACGAACTTTAGCAGTGTGCTTGCTTCCAACAGGATATTTCTCTTCAATATTCTCCCATGGGTCAGCCTTCAATTGCTTAATACCCAAGCTCATCTTACGGTCTTCACGATCTAGTGTTAAGATAACAGCCTCTACCTCATCACCAACGTGCATGAACTCTTGAGCTGAACGTAAGTGCTGACTCCAAGACATTTCGCTGACGTGAATCAAGCCTTCTACGCCAGGAGCAATCTCTACGAATGCGCCATAGTCAGCCATAACAACAACCTTACCCTTAACCTTGTCGCCAACCTTCAAGTTAGGATCAAGTGCATCCCATGGATGTGGAGTAAGTTGCTTCAAGCCAAGAGCTATACGCTTCTTTTCGTTATCGAAGTCAAGTATTACAACATTAATCTTCTGATCTAATGATACAACCTCGTGTGGATCACTGACACGCCCCCAAGAAAGGTCTGTAATGTGTACTAATCCGTCTACACCGCCTAAGTCAACGAATACACCATAAGATGTAATATTCTTAACAGTACCCTCAAGTACCTGTCCTTTTTCAAGTTTGCTGATAATTTCTTTCTTCTGTGCTTCCAACTCTGCCTCGATAAGAGCCTTGTGAGAAACAACAACATTACGGAACTCTTGATTTATCTTAACAACCTTAAACTCCATAGTTTTACCTACAAAGATATCATAGTCGCGTATAGGGTGAACGTCTATTTGGCTTCCTGGCAAGAACGCTTCGATACCAAAAACGTCAACAATCATACCGCCCTTTGTACGGCTCTTGATGTAACCCTGAATAATTTCATCATTATCAAGAGCTGCATTGATGCGTTCCCAGCTCTTTGTAAGGCGAGCCTTTTTGTGAGAAAGAACCAAATTTCCATGTTTATCTTCTTGATTCTCAACATAAACCTCTACGGTGTCACCAATCTTCAAATCTGGATTGTAGCGGAATTCTGATGCAGGAATAATGCCGTCGCTCTTGTAACCTATGTTTACAACAACTTCTTTCTTGTCAATAGAAATAACGGTGCCTTCGGTTACTTGATGCTCAATAACCTTGTTTAAGGTTTCAGCATAAGTTTTTGCCAATTCTTCTCTGTTGGCGTTTGCGCTTGAACCATTCTCATATTCTTCCCAATCGAAGCCTGCTAATGGTTGAACGTTCTTTAAGTTTGACATAAAAATAATAAATGTTTAAAATTAATAAAGTTAGACTTTATGTGAATTAATTCAAAATCGCTTGCAAAAGTACAATAATATAATGAAAGTGATGACTTTGTATTGATGAAAGTTAGTTTGTATTATCTTTATTTAACACATATAACTAATAGTGGTAACTATTCAGCAATCATAAACATTGAATATCAGAAACTTGCAGACTTATTATTATAGTAAACCGATCAAAAATGATATTTTTTGCCAAAATTTTTATATATCTATTCTTGTAACTCGCTGTTTCTCAGCAATACTCTATAATCTTTATTGCTGAATAGTTACCTAATAGTGGCTATACGAGTTGGCAAGTATACGAGCTGGAGAGTGTATAAGTTGACAGGTTTACAAATTGGCAAGATGTGAGCTGTCTTATTATAAAATTTAACTTTCAACGTTCCAAACTCAAAGTAACCTTAATTCCGCAGTATTTTTTCTTGTGAGAAAATTTTATATGTTGAGGTGT
>CAMQBR010000031.1 GCA_946999045.1 uncultured Prevotella sp. | reverse complement strand
GACAGATTGTGAGACTATTTTTGAGGTCAATTTGTTTGTGAGTGAAGGAGTATAGTGAGCTATACTACTGAACGGACAAGCAATTTGAACAAAAAAGTCCACAAGATGACAAAACGTAAAGACTGACATAAAAACTTTACGGTGATAATTTATAGAACTAAACTTATGTATATTTTGCTCTTATGTCTACTACTTTCTTATGTAAACCTTTTGTTGCTTATGTATATACACACCTTTTACCAGAGGATGTGAAATGCGTTGTCCACTGAGGTTATACCACGCATCGTTGGTTATGGTTGAGGAGCTGTGTGGCATGGAGATAGCAAGGGGTATAAGCGTATTATTTTGCGGCGAAATATTGATGTCGCCTTGATACAACAGAGAACGGAAGTTAGCACGGATAGCATAATGCATCACACATTGCTGTTGAGGAATAAACGTAAAGCATACACTATCAGAAGCATGGGCTGAGAGGTATGCACCCATTTTACTTAAAAGAGTATCAGACTGGTACAAGGAGAGCTCGCCATTGAAGCTTCCACCACTATTTGAAACAAATACCTGTAAATAATGAGGTGTATGAGGTATGCCGCTGCCTAATACCCTTACGCTATCTACCCGAAGCGAAGGAACTGCAAGGGGCATATCACCACCCTTACGTAGCAATACCTTTGCTGGAGAAAGGCGTATAGAGGTAATAAAAGCATCGGTATTGGTAAACTTACGCCACTTACTTTCGCCTTTTACACGAAACAGGGGGACAATAGCCATAGGCACATGAGCTGGAGTTAGTAACGAACCTTTTATATGGATAGGCACTTTACTAAAGATTATCGGCTTATTTTTTTTTAATGTTTGTACTTGCGTGTACAACACTTGTGCTATATCGCCTTTGCTCATCAATACCAAAGCCACTTCAGCCTGCACTGTTTGAGGTAAGGTGTTAACCATGGCAAAGGTACTGAAAGGCAGTGGTACGTCATTAGAAGCGGTACTGGTGAGTGGTGCCATGTATTTAGAGAAGTCGAGTTGTTGTATTTGTAATAAAGGTCGGTTGCAAATATAATCTTCAGGTTGCAAGCCAACAACTGCTGTTTGATAAAGCGTATAGCCCTCGGTATTACCTAATGTACTTTGCGCATAAGGACTAAGAACAGATAATCTAAAGTAGCCATTGTAATGACCGCCCCACCCCCAATTGATATGAAAGAAATCATTACACAAATAACCATCGCACACAAAGGCATGCACGCCATCAGTTGGAGAGGTGGCAACATAGATAATGGGGCGCCTCTGTGCCAATTCGTTATACATTAAATTATTCCACTCTGTTACAGTATAGTCTTCACGATGCGCTAAGAAAGCATCGGTATCAAATCCGAAATATTGAGTAAGAGCCGTTACAATACTAATATCGGCAGCCGATGCACCATTTAGTGTATAGGTTGTTTTGACTGCCGCACCACATTGGCGCATAAGATATGCCACGGCATTGGCTTGCTTATATGTGTAAGGTTGCTGATAAACAGGGAGCATCTCGTTCCAAAGAAAGGGGTGTTGGGGCATGGTTGCACTTTGTGTAGTATGCTTTTCGTAACTATCGGCAGGTATGGGGTGAGTGGTATAACGTGCTGGACAGCGCAAGGTATACATCACTTGTGCCATGGCAGTAGCTACACAGCCTGTAGGTGCATGTACATTGTTGATTACTGGCGATTGTAAATTATAAGGTTCTAACTGACTCCATTGAGCTTTAACAAGTGGGGCTATGGGGGTGTGAGTGGTATGAGCAGGGAGGGGCGCATCTACATCTGCCTTTTGTATGTATGCTATCTCTTCGCTATAAGCATGGAGCAGCGCAGAAAGGGCACATGGCATATTGTGCGTGGATAGTTGCCCTACCTCACTAAAGCCTAATATGGTGGGCATACGGTTATCTGCCGAAACAACTATATAGCCTTTATTGCCTTTCATATTGAAGGCATAGAGTGTGGGTTGATGTTGGGGGGAGTAATATATTAAAGTGTTGTTGAACTTAATAGATGTGCTACGTGTATTTAACTTTGATAAAAAGCTCATGGCACGATGCATGGCTTCTCTCTCTGATATTGGATGAGCAGAGAGAGAGGTGTAAAAGAAAAGAAGGAAGAAAAGAAGTTTGTAATTCATCTTTCATCATCCATTTGTAATTCATCATTTTTATTCACTGGGAGAATACACTTTCTTGTGTGCGTTGATAACTCATATTCAACTACAGACAATGATGTCTGCCCTCCCAACATTGTACAATGCAAATTTGATGCGCACACTTGATAATTATGAATTAAGAATTAGAAATTCGAGAAGATGTCATTGTAACTTCAATACAATTGCCTTGCTTGAGAATTGTTTTGAGTAAACGCTGAATATCCTTACCCGACATATTGTTAACCATTTGAGTGAAACGTGTATCAAGATCAACGCCACTATACAAATCATTGTACAATACATATTCCCAATAGTTGTTCATACGTAATACTTGGTTATATACCTTTAATTCGTAAGCCTTTACCTTTGCTAAGTTAGAAGGTTTAGGACCTTTGTTTGCCAGTTGATTTAACTGTTGATAGATAACAGTAAGTACTTGATGATATTTCTCAGGGGCTGTTCTGAAAGCAATACGAATAACAGCTTCGTTACGTGGTACAGACTCTAAATTACTGCTTACATCTACTCCATACACACCACCTAACTGTTCTCTTACCGTTTCTATGTAATCAATACGTAATAATTGAGCAATGGCATCTAATAACAAATCGTTTTTATCAGTAAAAGGTATGTCGGCTTTCAACACAATAGTAGAAGTATTAGAAGGCGTTTCTTGCTGTTTATAAAACAGTTTGGTGTGTTTGCCATTTAATAATTGTACACCATAAGTTCCTGTCTCTTCATTTTGAGAGAGAGAAGAAGGTAACGATGCCATGTACTGACAAAGCAAAGGACGCAACTGCTGCATATCAATGTTACCCGTAAGGATAAGATTAAAATTGGCTGCATTACCAAATAGCTCTTTGTATATTTGAAGAATGCGGTTGTAGTTAACTTGTGATAGCTTGGTTTTGGTTATTGACTCTAATCGTTTACTACCATACGCAGTAGCATGTAAGGTATCGTTATAAGCTATCATTGGATTAACACACAAATTGGTAAGGTATTCGGCTTGCTGACTCATCAGATTATTGAATGCCACTTTATCTTTACGTGGAGAGGTAAAGTAAAGATACATGAGCTGGAACATTGTTTTGAAGTCTTTAACCGATGCGTTACCCTTCATTCCTTCTGTATGATCAGTTATAAACGGAGTTACCTCAACAGAACTGGCTGAGAGATACTTTTCTAACGAAGTAGCATCAAAAGCCCCAATACCACCTGCCGTTGCACCCGATATAAGATAAGAGAGATTAGGCAGCTCACTGTCAGGATATAAATCTTTACCTCCCTTGCCGTAAAGGTTCATGATGATTTCGTTTTTCTCAAAATGAGTAGGGCGCACATATACATGCATACCATTAGACAAGAGAATATGCGTATAACCATATTTATAAGGCTTCTCGCTGACAATAGAACCTGGTGTAGGCAGCGTATCTATGAGTTGATTGGCTATGGGCTTTTCATGATAAGCCTCATATTGAGCCTGCTGCGCCTGCATGATAATTTGTTCAATGGTTTGAGAAGAAGGTAAAGTTAAGCCAAACTTCTTAGGTCCATAGAGCGTTACTACCTCATTACGGTTGGTTATCATTTGTCGTGCCATGAGGTTAACATCGTTTAATGTTACCTTTTCACTCAACTGCTTTACCAATGCTAATTCATTATCTGGCGTAATAATAGGCTCGTTATCTAAGAAGTTATTTACACATTGTTCTACAAGCTCTGCATTACGGCGGTCGTTTTTATCAGCTACATCTACTTCTGCATAATTTAGCAATACAGCTTTAGCTCGTTTGAGTTCATTAAGCGTAAAGCCTTTGGTACGTGCACGTTCCGCCTCAGCTACTAAAGCTTGTATACCTTGTTTTATTTGAGATTCTTTTAATACTGCAGAGAGTTCTAACGCATCTTTCGTTTTAGCTAAAAAGAAATTTCCATCGCCTACTGATGCCGATATAAAGGGGGTGTGTACAGCGTTTAAGGTTTTCTCGTCTAATCGGTCATTGAGCATGATTTTAACCAAACTTGTTTTATAGTCATCCGCATATGTTTGTAAAGTACAACGCTCATTCCATGGTGTAACATCACGCTTCATATATAAGGTGAAATTAACTGTGGGTTGTTCTTTATCGGTTGCAATATGAAAGAGCATTTTATCATTGTCGGGTACAGGATAATAAATACGCTTAGCTGCATGCTCAGGCATTGGAATATCAGAGAACAAAGTCTTAATTTGTTGCTCCATACGTTGTACGTCAACATCGCCTACCACTATAACAGCTTGCAAATCTGGACGATACCATTTATCATAATAATCACGTAAGGCTTGGTAAGGAAAGTGCATCACCACATCCATACTACCAATGGGCATACTGTTGGCATACTTGCTACCTTGATAAATGATAGGCGTAGCAGCTTCAGCCAATCGCTCCATAGCCATACCTGCACGACGAGTTCGCCATTCCTCTTGTACCACGCCGCGTTCTTTATCAATCTCTTTACCTTGTAACAATAAGCCATGACTCCAATCGTGCATGATGAGCAAACAAGAATCGATAATGCCTTGTCGTTGGGTGGGGACTGATGATATATTATACACCGTTTGATCTACACCAGTGTAAGCATTGAGGTTAGTTCCGAACTTGATGCCCACGCTCTCGCACCACTTTACAATACTGGGGTGATGAGGAGTGTCGGGGAAATGTGTAGACCCATTAAATGCCATATGCTCTAAGAAGTGAGCCAACCCTCGTTGACAAGGTTGTTCTAAGATAGAGCCCACACGCTGTGCAAAAAAGAAATCGGCTAAGCCTTTGGCTTGTGCATTGTACTTAATATAGTAAGTCATACCATTAGGCAATACCCCCTTACGTATGGTAGTATCGGTAGGCAACTCTTGTATGCAATGCTGGGAGAGCATACGTTGTTGTTTACAATTATTGGCATAACTTATATTGTAAACAAATAATACAACTAATAATAGGTTAATAATTTTAATCATATATTTTATTTCTTTCGTTTTCGCGCAAAATAAGAGGGTTGTGCATTAGGCACAAAGTCTTCGGTAGAATTATTAGTATCTATCCATTTGGTTTTCTTATCAATATCTTCATCTACCACCCATTTATCTAACTTGTTATTGATAATATCTGTTTTCTCTACATAATGATGGTGCTCACGTTTACGAACAACTGCATGAGAGTATCTACTTTCATCAAAATCAACATGACCACAATAAGTGTACCCTTTGTCAAGACTGGGAGAGGTAAGCAACCACGCGAACGATGCAGGAACAGATAAATTAACGGCATCAATAATCCAATCGTTAGGCATATAATACTCGTATTCGTTCATAGGTATTACATAATCACCTTGTCGGAAGATATAGCCAAAACGATAACGAAACTTTGTCATGTAAGTTTTCTTATCAACCAAGGGTTTAGCAATAGCATACGACTTAACTCCTCTGGTATGAAAAGCAAAACATCCCTCAAATCCGCCATACCAGTTATCTAAATTAGGTACTCCTGGTACATCATGATCGCCTTCAGGATCTGTTACTTTGTCATAAATTTCAAAGTCGGCTTTGCTTAAATCAATAGAATTAGGATTTATCTTGGTATGATCTTCAGCAGTAAGGGCAATAGTAAGTTCTTCGCCAGGCTTTACTGGAACATCTTTTCCTCTGCCTGGTATAACGTAAATAGTATTAATAGTCATGGCTTTATCCATGATATTAGGTTGATAATCATGTAAGTCATCACTCGTGAAGAACGATTCGATAAAAGCCAATCCATCTGCATACATCACGCTATCGCTATTGTTACCAATCTTGATGTATTGATCATCGGTGTACATCTTTCCGTCAATGGTAGTACTACCAGTAAAATAAATTTCGGTAATAACAAAGCCATTTTTTGCCTTATAAACTGTAAGCGACAACTGTGTAACGTTATTATCATGATTGTTAATAGGGATGTTTTCTCGTTCGGTCTTTACCTTCGCATTCACCTTAATATCTTTTTCTTTGAACTTGTATTTCGTTGAAATAGCATTTATCTTCTTGTGATAAGATAAATCGCCACTTACCTTTATATGATAGATACCTTGCGGTAAGGTTAAAGTATCGACTAACTGGTTTTGCTTGAGCGTAAAAGAATGGGCTTTATACGTTTGCTTTGTTTGTACATTGGTTAGCAACGCTTGCAAGTTTTCTACTTTAGGGTTTTTAATATCGTAAGGCAAGTTGATAATTAACACGTGCTGAACAGTAGAGAGTTTTGGGTCAACCATATTATTTTCGTAACATCCAGCCAATGCAAAACAGCAAAGCATGATACATAAATAGCTTTTTATAATGTGAGTTTTCTTCTTTTTCACTTTTTTATTTTTTTTATTTTTTGTTTTTCTTTATCTATTAAAAAGTAGCACCAATACTACCTTTACATGCCTTTTGAGAACGATTATTCATGATTAGGTAGTTGCTACTAAAGGTAACAAACAAGCCTACACCTCGCCATGTCTTTGGGTAAAGGTAATAAGATAACTTACCATGATAGTTAGTATAACTAGACGTTAGCGAAGTAAAACGATCGTTAATAAAGTTGATGATGTAATTATTCATTGTAACGTATGGCATCACTAATCGGTCTTTTCTATGAGCATAACGTGCCATATCGGCATCTAACATGAACCAACTGTACGGAGTTAAAGGCACAATGTATTGCAATCCCATAGTTGTATACATTTTAGTACAATCCATTATCCTCTCTAAACGTTCGTATTGAGCAGCATCTACTTGATAACCTACACGCACATCGAATATTAAATGCGTTTTTTTATCAATGTTAAAGGCTGCACCTACATAATAATTACTCTGAATATGACGATACATAGAGAGGGTAATAAGCGATACATACTCTGAACCAGATGCACTACCTGCAATATGTTCGTTACCGCGTCGATGACTGACATTGGCCTCACAATAGAGAGCATATCCAATAGGTGTATTTTGTTTCCACCCTATTGAGGTATTGAGCGTTTGCAGATAAAGCGTAGAAATAGGAAGAGCATTGATTTCTGTTAATATTTTTTTGTATGGAATATACAGATATTGGGCAGAGCCATACAAGCCACTCACGTGTGCAGGTTTCAAATGGAGGTTGGCTATCAAGCCTAATCCTTTATAATGGCACGTACGATTAGCTCCTGCAAAACGAAGATAATCGGTACCAAGTCCTGTAGCATGGTATTCGGGCTTTACGCCTAACTCATTATAAAACTGTACATCGTTAGTTTGTCTGTATACATTTGTACCTATACCAAACCCTAACTGGTATTGAGACAAGAGATAATGTACACCTAACGAAGCATTCAATTCGGTGGCAATACCACGAGGACGTGGATCTATCATTCGATATTCGTGTTCGGCTCTAAAATGTAGAGTGGCTCCTATCTCCCATTTACCTATACCAAAAGCATATCCCCCATAAAAGGTATATTGCTCATTGATTAAATTGCCTCCAATAGTATCTGCCATTACGTATGGTTCAAGCAATGCGTAATCGGATGTAGAACAATAACGAATGTTGTACTTATTGCCATATTGATAGGAGGCTCCACCCCACACGGTGCTTTTATTACCCAACGTGAGATACGAATGCACAAATGCTTTATTAAGTAAATGCCTGTTGCCTAATTGCTGAATAATAGCCTTGTTCTCATAACAATAATCAGTAGCAATGCCTATTTGGGTATAAGATGTATGATAAGCATTGCTCATGAACGCAGGATTATTTCTACTTTGCGAAAGAAGATTGACCCACCTACTGTTATGTTCTACAACAGCAGTTGTATCGGATAACGTTATGGCAAACGTTGGATACGAAGCAAAGAATATTAAGAAAGCTAAGACAAATTTGTTAATCATATCTACATCAAAATAATTTTAACATTAACAGCCGTAGGATGTTTTATTACTCCTACATAATCTATTGTGGCTCTAAAGTTCTTAGTATGTTCTTTGTTGGTTTTATCTTTTTTATTTCTAAAAACTAACTCGCCTTCTGCATCTAACGAGTATGCTCCACGCATGAGTGGTATTTGCACGGAAGATTGCTGAAAGGCAGAAGATGCATAGCGATAACCATTGCTCAAATTGCGCAATGTAATGGTTCCTTGCATTTTTACCAGTGTTAAGCTATCGGGTACTTCTAACTGAACGACAGCGGTAGTATCGTAATCAGTATAAGTAGGTTCACAACTGGTAGTGCACACATACCCTGCCAATAACATAATAAAGAATAATATACTATATTTCATTGTTGGCCTCATATTATATCTTAATATTGGTTTCCAATCCGAAATAAGGAGTTACATATCTTCTGAGCGTCATGCCCTTACGCTTATAATTGGGATGAGCATCTAAAATCTTATTAACGAATAAAGCAATGAGCATTTTGTTATGGAACATTCGTTTGGTAGCTTTTAAGTTAAGATTCATGCTAAATGGAACAGTTTGCCACTCAAAAGCTCCTTCATTATAGTTGCGCATTAAGAATTGACGTTGCACTTCGTGTACATCAGCATCGGTATAAGGATGTAACCGTCCTGAAGCATCCATATATTGCAAAGGTTTGTTTTCTTTCTTCATAGACTGTTCGCCTGTCAGCCACAAGCATTGTGCGGAGATAGAAAAGCCTAATTTGAGTTTAGGAATAGCGGTATCAAACGTAAAATTGGTGTTGGTCATCTCACGAATATATCCCTCATCATCTTTATATACGCCCACCAAATTAAGAGCTTCACCACCTACGCGCTTCGCTGGTTTGTATTGAATAGGCAAAGAATTATGATATTCGGTTCTAAACCATGCTCCAGTAATTGTTAAACGGGTGTTGACAACAGGAAAGCGAACAGTAGATAGGGTATATTCTATACCTTTCTTAAATGTTCTACTACCATTAGATGTATGATTGTAACAACGCAAATCGGCTACCGTTTTATAGGGAAGCATGTTGACATTGGGGCGTTGTGTTATGGTAAGATAATTAATCTTGCTATCATCGTATTGCTTATATATAAAGGGTTGATAAACATCCATAGACCGGAATCCCGACTTCATATCTTCATGGAAATAAGTAAGTGTGAGACGATTCCCCTTCCATTCAAAATCGCCTCTTATCTCCCACTTTAAGTTTCGAGCAGGTTTCAAATCTTCGTTTGTAGGATTGACAATGTAAGTTTGCAAGTACATACGGCGATATTTCTCATTTGGATGAAAATAATTCAGTTCTACCAAATCCATGTAAGTTAATTCTGGATATAACTGATCGATAGTAGGAAACATGGTATGTTGCCCTACTCCACCTGTTAATGTGATAGTAAGTGGATCTTCTTCTTTCAAAAAGATTTGTGGAAGAGTCCACCCCATATTGATACGTGGGTCTACATACATTTTATTTTTAATGGCAAACAGTTTATCTAATCCCAACATGGTTTCACCACGAACGCCAGCCTCCACCTCTAATTTGTTTTTACCCAAAGCAAAGGTGGCTCGCTCTTCAGCATAGATAGAAAGCATTTGTGTAGCAGGTATATCCGAATATTTACGAGGTCTAAACGAAGCTCCTGTATATACAGGATGTAATCTATCGTATATTTGCCCCTTTCCCATATTTTTATCCATTTGATAATCTACTCCTACAATAAAGCTGTTAGGTAATAATGTTTTAGGAACAGAAAAGGTAGTATTTGCTTGTAAGAACACACTAATGGGTCTGCCATCTACAATATGTGTAGCAGTATATCGGTAAGGAGTAATGAACATAGCATCACTTTCCCCCTCGCTCATGCTTATAGCTGCTGGTGTATTGCTACCTACATTTACACGCTTGGTGCGTTCTATTACATCTTTTTGATAAGAAAACGAAGCCAAGAGTTCTAAATTTTGAAAATAAGAATGTTTATTCTTACTATCTAAGTTAAACGATAAATTAGATGCATACCTGTTATATTGCGATACATATTTATCTTCACCACCATGATTAAATTCAGGGTCTACCTTTTCATTATCAAACGATCCACCATAATCTAAGTTCAATGCCGCTGCTAAATTATAGTTTTTGGTTAACCACATTTTGTTAAATCGCAACGAACTTGTCAGTCGTTGATAGGTTTCAAGAGGATTTCGAGGTTCAAATTTGTTATTCAGATAATCGGCACTTAAGTTGATAGAAAAGTGTAGTGGTTTCCATTCAAATCCCTTGGCTACATAAAACAGTTTAGAATCCATATCTGCCTTAAATCGAGCAGAGATGTCGTTGCCTCCCTTACGTCGCTTTATCTTAATCAGTCCACTGGTAAGGTCGCCATACTTTACCGATGGTATTCCACGTACGATGGTAACCTCTTGTATGTCATCTGTACTAATGGTACGCATATCTACGCCTGCATTTGCAAAATTACGTTTCATAGACATGCGGTCTTCTGCCCCAGCCAAATATTGCATATTACCACTACTGCTAATAGGAGCTCCATCTACCACAAAGCGTGTACCAAGCGATGTTGTGTTATACTGTTCATCATTCACAGGCACTTCTCTTAGTTTAATGATATTAGGAACATTTAGACAAGGGTCTTTTGCTCTCCCACCAGGTAGTAGTTCAAGTAAATCACTAAAGCTGGAAGGCTGCAAATGCTGCATGGCATCTTTACGAATAGTTGAGGCACTGGATAGTCCATGGTCTTCTTGTGCTGTTATCACTATTTCGTTTAGTGTGTTTACCTTTTGCTTCATGTAGTACACAGCTCCGTCTGTTGCCTTTACTTTCAAGGTACGATAGCCTATATGTGTAATTTTAATGAACGAGCCTGCATTTATATTAAGAAAGAAACTTCCTTTGCTATTTGTAGTAGAAGTATTCTTTATTCCCATCACAGTAACGTTAGCTCCCACAATGGGTTGCTTAGACTGTGCATCTAACACTATTGCTTTTACTTGTGCAAACATCACCGTAGGGAGAAGACACAACAATATTATAAAGCAAAATTTGATAATTCTCTGCATTTCTTTTGTTTGTGTTACAATCTGTGATGGGGTATATAAACTAAAAGAAATAGTTTCTATCCATGTATCATGGTATATTTACCAGAACATAAGAAACTATTTCTCTTCAATATAAATTAGTCTATAATTACTTTCTTACCATTGTGGATATAAATACCTTTCATGGTAGGTTGGGTTTGTAAGTGGCGTCCTTGCAAATCATACCAATCTTGGTTGTTATATTGCTTGGTTGCATGGATAACATTGATACCCGTAACCATTAGGTTTTGTTCATGCATCTTCTTAGCCTCTTCATTGGTTGCACCTGCATAAACATCCCAATCGATAAAGCATTCATTGTCCGAAAGACATAGAGGGATAGCCTCTTTGGCTGTCCAACACTTCTCTGATTGTATCTTATTTACTTGCTCTTCTGTACAAATATTGTTATACTTAACGTTTTTATTATAAACTAACAATTCTCTTTCAGCTCCATTCTCTTCCTTTGGCAACGAGCTAATAAGATTATCCATCTCTTTGCCCTCTATAGCATTTTGCCAGCAAGCCAAATAATTAAGTAGAGGATTATTCTCTACTGTTAGATGTTTCAAATAATTACAACTGCACTCTAACCTCTCCAATTTAGGATTGTGCGACACATCTAACTCTGTCATGCCATTTCCGTTTACCCACAATTCGTTTAATAAAGGTAAATGAGTTACATCAATCTTTTTTAGATTAGGATTTTCTCCTGCGTTTAGATTAGTAAGCAATGGCACTTTAGTTAAATCTATCTGGGATATACGAGTTCCTTGTATAGAAAGCGAATTTAGATTTGGAGAGTTAGATAAATCTAAAGATGTAATATTAGGGCAATAAGAAGCCCATAGCTGACCTAACTTAGGATTTGTTCCTATATCCAACTTTTGTAAATTCTTATTATCTGTAACACGCAGGCTATAAAGTGTTGGACAATGACTAATATCTACTTCTGTTACATCACCGTTTGCAATAGTTAATTCTACTAAATCTCCATGTATCGTTACTTGCGGAGCTTTTACCCATAAATTAAATTCTTGGTCAGCTTCTCCTTTGGGTCGTGTCAACTCTAATTCACCACCCTCTACGGTTATGTCTTCACCAATAGCAGGAGCTGTCGTTGTATCGTCAGGGTCAGTAATCACTTTTCTACCAATAAGAATAGTTACTCTAAAGCCCAACTTTTTTTCTGAACCTTTTATAAATTTATTGGTTTTAAACGTAACATACCCTTTGCCTACCTCAGCATAAACCGAAGCAGAACACAAAAGAGCCATAGCCACAAGAAGTAAACTTAGTAACTTCTTCCTTTTTTGTTCAATTAAAATTGTTCTTTGCATATTATGTATTTATTCTAAACAAAATGCAAATTTATTTACTATTACTTTTTTATGCAATACTCACAAATAAGTATTTTATGAATTGTAATTTATAAATTCATCAATAGTATTTTCTCCATATTGCTTATGCGCAATTCTATCTATATAATGAGGAAGAATTGGGGCAGTGGTACCAGTAGGAATGTATACCGGACTTGTTTCTATTCGAAGTTCATCCCATAAGTTAGCATCCATAAAGCTTTGCAAGGTCTTGGCACCTCCTTCTACCATGATTGATTGAATGTTTTTATTGTATAAATCATCTAACAATTGATGCACATCCATGCCATGATGTAACACCAAACGAAGCGGATTTTTGCCACTCCACTCCCTAACAGTCAATTGAGGATGCTCGCATTCATCGGTTACTCGTCCTACCAATATGGCATCGTATTCGCTACGAAGTTTGTGTACTAACATCCTTGTAAAAGGGGTTGACAGCGCAATGGAGTGATAGTTGTTGTCGATAAAGCCATTGGCAGACTGTGCCCATTTTAAGAGAATATATGGACGATGATGGGTATTGAAGGTATTAAACTTTCTGTTTAAGTCTATACACTTTTTTTCTAACACACCTACGGTAACCTCAATTCCTGCGTTACGCAACTTTTCTATGCCTTTACCATGAACCTTTGCAAAAACATCTACACATCCGCAAACTACACGCTTTACCTGCTTTTTGATGATTAAATCGGCACAAGGAGGTGTCTTTCCATAATGGCAACAAGGCTCTAAACTCACATAAAGAGTACTATCGGTGAGTAGGCGCTCATCTTCTGCCTTTACAGAGGCAAAGGCATTGACCTCTGCATGAGCCTTTCCGCATTGTACATGATAGCCCTCGCCTATAATACAATTATCATAAACTATCACCGCTCCCACCATAGGATTGGGTTTTACCAAAGCTCGGCCCTGTTTAGCCAACTGTAAACAACGGTGCATATACATTTCATCAATTTCGTGTTGGTTCATTCCTGTAATTTTACTAAATTTGTTGCCATGAATAGTTATCAACATCTGTGGACACAACTGATTCCAACTTACGATGAAACCGAAGCAAAAGCGTTAATAAGAACAGTGCTTGAGGTTTGTTATGGCTTGTCGCTAACAGATATTGTTTGTGGCAAAGTTAATGAATTATCGGCAGAAGATGCGTTTTCACTTCAACAAATTATACACCGTTTGCAACAAGAAGAGCCAATACAATATATCTTGGGCTGTACCGATTTTTGCGGACACCGGTTCTATGTAGCACCAGGTGTACTCATCCCACGCACTGAAACGGAGCAACTTTGTCAGTGGATAATAAACGATTATCATGGGCAACGCAACCGTCATACACACATATTAGATGTGGGAACTGGATCAGGCTGTATAGCTATCACGCTTGATTTATATATACCGCATGCACAAACTACGGCATGGGATATTTCTAAAAAAGCTATTGAAATAGCTACACACAATAACCAACAACAAAAAGCAAAGGTTGAACTAAAAGAGGTGGATATACTAAATGCGCCAAAACATTCGATGAAATGGGATATTATTGTATCTAACCCTCCTTATATCTGTCCGTCTGAAAGCAAAGAAATGCGGAAAAATGTATTGCTGCATGAACCGCATACAGCACTGTTTGTTCCAGAAAATAAGCCTTTAATGTTTTACGAGGCAATTGTTCACTATGCCATTGATGCATTAAAACCTGATGGAAAATTGTATTTTGAAATTAATCCGTTATACGTTCATCAAATGGAAGGAATGCTAAAAAGAAACGGTTTCATCGATATAATTGTAAAAAACGATTGTTTTGGAAAACAAAGAATGATGAGAGCTACACAGACTATCAATCATTAAAATATATATATGATGAAAGAAATAACAGAGAAACAGGCACTTCTCAAAATGGCTGCACTATGTGCCAAAACAGAATATTGTGCTGGCGACATCAAACAGAAATTACGGAAATACAACTTAGGCGAAGAGGTGGAAGAACGTATTATTAATACTCTGAAGACAAAAAAGTACATTGACGATGAGCGGTACACACAAGCCTTTGTCAACGATAAGATAACTTATACCAGATGGGGGCGACGCAAAATAGAACAGGCATTGTACATGAAGCATATTGATAGCGACATTGTTGAACGCATACTTGATAATGTACCAGAAGAAAAATACATTGAAATACTAAAGCCAATCCTCATAGCAAAGCAAAAAAGTATTAAAGGGGGAAATGATTATGAGCGGAGTATAAAGCTAATAAAATATGCAATGGGCAGAGGATTTGAATTATCAATTATCCGTAAATGTATTGATAAAATGGCCGATTTTTGAGGATGATTAGTTTCTTTAGTAGAATATTAGAGTTAATTGCTCCACGTACTTGTACTGTGTGTGGTAGACGATTGAGCGTGAGCGAACAGGTATTGTGCGCTACGTGCAACCTACATCTACCTCGCACTTATTATGCTAAAGATGCATACAACAACGAAATGGCTAAACTGTTTTGGGTGCGCATCCCCATAGAACGTGCAGCGGCATTATTTTTTTATCATGCGCATTCAGAAGCAAGTCAGCTAATTTACGCATTAAAATATGGCAATCAACCCAATATTGGTGTGTACATGGGCGGCATGGTTGCAGAAGAGTTTAAACGAGACGATTTCTTTAAGAACATTGATTTCATTGTATCTATTCCACTCACATCTGCACGAAAAAGAAAAAGAGGATACAACCAAAGTGAAGAGATAGCCAAGGGGGTACATTTAGTTACAGGTATTCCCATTCTCTATAATCTTGTAAAGCGTGTGAAGTTTAAGGAGAGTCAAACACATAAGAATAGATTAGAGCGTGCAGAGAATGTGGAACATGCTTTCCAAATGACAACAAATAATCCTGCAATTGTTGGTAAACACATTTTATTGATTGATGATATTGTAACTACGGGTGCCACTATTTGTGCATGTGCTACGGCTTTGCAACGTTATGGTGAAGTGCGCATCAGTGTGATGTCGCTGGGAGTGGTGAAGAGATGATAGGTATATATCAGTAAATTATAACAGAACAGACTTGTTACATCATGAAAAGGAAAATGGACAAACTATGAGTTTTGTATTAGTCATTAGAACTATGAACAAAAAAGAGCGAGTAGCTGTGGGCTGCTCGCTCTTTATATAAATTAATAATCAAATTATTACTTCAAAGCTGGTTCATTGGCAGTAGTTGGCCAATAAATGTTTTGATACAAATATGTATGTTCTATTGTACCATCAGGTGAACATAACTTCATTTCCTGAATAGAGAATGGAGATAAGTAGTGAGCTTGATAGAATGTATAACCATTATACAACTCATACTTCTTATTAACCTGATAAGGATGAGAATATTTACTTAAATCCTTAGAAGACATAGTTGACTTATCACCTCCATCAGCAACGATATAACTCTTCATTTTGCCTTCTTTGTCTTTGTATTCGAATACTTTATTCTTATACATTTCATCCCAGAAGTTTACACCTTCTATCTGATAATTCTTTACCTGATCAAGTGAACACCAGCGTACTAAGTCTCTCATACGGAAGCCTTCGCCAGCCAACTCGTTTCTACGTTCACGACGAATAGAGTATAATGTAGCATTCACAGGTTTACCTGCAGAGAATGCTCCCCAGTCGTACGATGGAGTATTAACATTAGCTTCACGGCTCATATCCGTTGCAGCAATGGTTGTTTCAATAGGAGCAGTAATACCAGCACGAGCACGTAACTCTGTCCAGTACCTACGAGCAGTAGCATCTATCTGACCTGTTTTCTCGTAAGAAGCCTCAATATAGTTGAGCATAGCCTCTTCTACACGAACCAAGATTTGACCAGATACATCTGAAAAATTTTGTCCATTCTGCATTTTTGGATCGTAATTATAAAACTTACGCTGTCTGTAACCTGTAATATCTTTGCTCTCTGCATTGCTGGTAATAATGTTAGCAATACCTAACTTTACAATATTAACTTTTGGATACCCTTCCTTTTCAGCTTCCTGATTGTAAACATTAATGCTATTAGCATCGGATGCCAATACATCCGATTCGCCAAAAACAAAGAGCTGCAAACGTTCATCCCTGTTAGTTTTAGCAAGATCTATCGTTTTATCTCCTTTGTAACCAGAATTGTTAGCATAGATAGGAAGACCATTCTTCATTAAGAAAGATTCAACCAAGCCACGTGTCCAACCAGTTTGTGAACCTGTTCTCAATTTGTTAGAAGTAAGATGTGCAACACCTATATCAGAATTAAACTGTCTCCACATTAATACTTCTTTATATTTGTTCAAATCTTCTGAAGCAAACATATCATAGTAAGGATTCCAACCATTATACTCACCCCTCTTTGATGGATTCATTTTATGGCTATTCTTAGTTGACAAACCGACCTTATCAGATACCTCCTTAGCAGAATTCATCGCTTGATCTAAGAAGAAATTAACCTCTTCGTCTTGGTTTATCTTGAAGTTCTTGTTCCAAGGCATATTCTTTCCAGGCCAGTTAGCATCACCTGGTACACGTCCAGAACCTTTGTGATATTTTTCAAAGGTAGCCTCATATAAAGCTATACGCGACTTAAAAGCCAATGCAGCATTTTTATTGATACGAAGTTTGCCTCCATTGACAGGATTTTCCTGTAACTTAGAAATAGCAATATCCATATCTTTTAATATCTGGCGAGCCACCAAATTACGAGGCATACGCTTACTTTCAGCTGCCAAATCATTATTGATATTCAACTCCTTTAGTTCAATAGGAAAATCGCCATAGGTTTCCAGCTTATCAAAATAGAGCATGGCTCTGATAAAATAAGCCTCACCCATATACTGGTCTATCAGTTTTTTATCGCCTTCTATCTTACCTGCTTTTATCTTTGCTTCTTGCTCATTGATAAATTTATTAACATCGCGAATATTATTGAAACCAATGCCACTTGATGTAGGAACTTTCCACTTGTCCTTTAAGAAAGTATAAGCATTGCCAGTAGTAGTAGCTTGGTTATCAGTACCATTGTCAAAGGTAGCCACACCAGCCCACCAACCGCTGTTATTAGGAAATATGCTTGAATAATAGTTCCATGTAAACGTACCCAGTTGGTCGGCATTTGTATAGTAATTGTCGGGAGATATCATGTCTAACGGTTTTCTATCAAGAAAGTCATCGCATGATGTGAGCATGCACCCCGCAGATGCTAAGATAACTCCTCCTAAGATATTCTTTATATTAAATTTCATAATTCTATTCTTTAAAAGTTAAGATTTAAACCAAACGACAGTACTCTCTGCAGTGGGTACAGTTTACCTGGTCCCCAGTCGCCGCCTGTTGCTTCAGGATCAAAGATACGACTCATCTTGGTAAAGGTATATAAGTTTTCTGCTGAGATATAGAAGCGTACTCGACTCAATCCGCACATACTTACCAACGTACGTGGCAAGGTATAACCTAACTGAATATTCTTAATACGCATATAGGCAGCATTTTGCAAATAGCGGTCGTTTGGCATGAAGTTTTTCCCACCATTGCCAAATAAAGGACGTGGATAGAATGCATTAGGATTAGGACCAAAGTTTTTGTCATCTGCAGGACGCCAGTAGTCTAAGTGTTCCTTAAAGGCAGCAGCCTGCCACATACCATGGTTGGCACCTGTGCTGTATGGAGAAGCGTCCCAGAAATCGCGCTTACCTACACCTTGCATGAAGAGCAAGAAATCGAATCCTTTCCATGAAGCATCCAAAGTAATACCAAAGCGATAACGTGGCATACTATTACCAATAACAGTAAGGTCGCCATGCTTGTCGTAAGTATTTTCACCATTATTTACTTTTTTATCACCATCAAGATCTTTGTACATTACATCGCCAGCAGCCCAGTTGCTACCCCATGCAGGCTTATTGTTGGCAAGCCAGCTCTTCATTTCTTCATCCGACTGCGCCAAGCCTTTTACTTGATACCCCCAGATGTCGCCCATATGCTGTCCTTCACACCACTGTGAGAGCAAACGGTTAGGATTGTAGTAGCGTGTAATGGTTTGTACATCGTCAGACAATACCAACTTCACACCATAATTGAAATCACCGATGTGGTCGCGCCATCTTACTTCGAGCTCCCAACCATTGGTACGCAAGTCGCTGTTGTTTTCTTTTGGTTGTTCTGCACCCAAAATAGAAGGTTTAGCAGGAGCAGGACCAACCATATCGCTTGTATTACGAACAAAGTAATCGAAGTTACCTTGCAAGCGGTTGTCAAACATACCAAAATCAAGACCTATATTCCATGAACGAACAGTCTCCCATGTCAAGTTTGGAGATACCAAGCCTGGAACACTTGCAATATTTTGTCTTTGTCCATTGATAAGCCATCCTGAAGATGTAGCAGAAACAGGTTGAGATAGAAACCATGGATAGAGTGCCTCTATATTAGTGTTACCCAATGTACCCCATGAGCCACGCAGCTTTAATGTTTGTACTGTATTTGTTAAAGACTTGAAGAAGCTCTCGCGTGCCATGTTCCAACCTAAAGAGAACGATGGGAAGGTAGCCCATGTTTTATCACCAATAAAACGAGAAGAACCATCACGACGAATAGAGAACTCTGCTAAATAACGAGAAGCGTATGCGTAGTTTACACGTGCAAACATACCCATAGTTGCCCATTGTGTATTTTTAAAATATGGATGTACATCTTTATGTGTAGCAAGGTTAAGCGATGGTACAAGGGGGGTTATTAAATCAGCTCTGCTAGCTGACAGATCTGTGTATAGCTCAGACTCCATATCCAAACCTCCCAATACTTTGAAATCGTGCTTGTCATTAAGTTTGAAAGCATATTCTGTATAGAAGCGACCATTAAAATAGTTCTTTTTAGACATACCTTCTGACACATTTGACTTTCCTGGTTTATAGTCTCCACTCCATGCGGCAGGTGTTAGTAGCTGCTTAGGGTCATGATAATAAATAGGCAATACATCCCAATGATTGTGATAGTTAGTTGTATTGTAGTTACCCTCTAAACGGATTTTCCAACCATCCAATGGCTTGAATTCGAATACCAATTGCTGGAATAACTTGTCGGTAGTATGCTTATCAATTCCACCATCTTCCATCTGTATAATTTCGTTGCCATGTACATAATACCCATGAGGATCGTAAACTGGATTAGTAGGCCAACGACGTGCAATGTTGTGGAAGAACAAACCTGTCATGTATGATGGACGACTAAATGATTCTCTGTTCCATTTAGTATTATAAGTAATGTTGAACCACTTTGTTACTTCGACATTAAACTTACCATTGACATTAAACTTGTTAAGAACATCTTTTCCATGACGTATCAAGCCATGCTGGTTAAGCCATGTACCACTAACATAGTAATTCATCTTGTTAGCACCACCACTAATAGCTATGTTATGCTCTTGTGAAGGAACATTTTTCTTGTACATTTCTTTAAACCAGTCGGTATTAGCCCATGAGTTTGTATACATTGCCCATGGTTCGTTGGCTTCATAACCTTGCCACGTTGTAAGTCCTTTATCTTCAGGTTTTAAGGTTCCATCTATATTAGCCTTGATTTTACCCAATATTTCTTCATTGAAAGGTGCACCCTCACCATTGTTTGCTGCAGCATCATTCCAATAACGTGCAAAGTCGTAAGAATTAGGCATTTCTGGTACTTGTGTTGCGGTAGAGAAACGAACGTTACCATTATACGATACACTGGTATGACCTGATTTACCACTCTTGGTAGTTACCAAAATAACGCCGAATGCAGCACGCGAACCATAAATGGCACTGGCTGAAGCATCCTTCAATACAGATATGCTCTCAATATCATTTGGAGCAATAGAGTATAAGTCGCCCTCTGTACCATCAATCAATACCAATGGAGAAGAGTAAGAACCATCACCAATTGTACCAGCACCACGAATGTTCATATTCATACGGCGGTCTAACGCTCCACCACCATTACCAATAGAAAAATTCAAACCTGGTACAGCTCCTTGCAATGCCTGTGCTACACTTGTAACGGCACGTGATTGTAATGTTTTTTGATTAACTACAGATACTGCACCTGTCAAGTTAATCTTCTTTTGTGTACCATAACCTACAACTACTACATCTTCCAGGCTTTCTGCATCCTCTTTCAATGTAATAGTTAAATCATCACCCTGCCATATCACATGTTGAGTTTTATATCCAACGTATGAAATAGTAAGTTTTGTTCCTGGTTTTACACGGGTTAGCTTAAAGTTACCATTCACATCACTAATGGTTGCATTCTTTTGTCCTATTACTACAATAGAAGCACCAATAATGGGGTCGCCTTTAGAATCTGCGATAACACCCTTACAGATCGATTGTTGTTGCTGCGTTCCCATAACAATTGGTTGAGAAACCACGTCAGCATACGACAAGCCTGCAGTAAATAAAGCAAATGCTAAAAGCATCAGTTTTCTGTTTGTTGCCATAAACATTGTTGTTTTAAGTTAGTTTAGATAAAGTTTTCGTCTTTTCTGAAAATTTCAAAACAAAGATATATAAGTTTTTCTGTATTCACACAAAAAAAACAAATATTAACATTTTTAAACTATTCGATAACTCATCGTACACTTACACTATTTAGCCTAGCTCTCGTATCATAAGTCTGAATACCTATCGATATACAGTTGCTTTCCCTTAAATTGAACAGAGTATCTTTTTTGTGCAAAGATGCCATACCAGCACATTATATATAATATATAAGACGATTCAATGTAAGCATCCAATATCAGCCGCCTTTCACACTAACAAATAACCCTTATATGCTGCCAAACATATAAGGGTTATTTGTTAGTGTGAAAGGCGGCTAATATTGGATGCTTACGATTTGTTATGCAATCTTATCCATGGTTATATGCCTTATATGAAGTTTCTGTTCGTTAGGTCAGATGTTTGCCGCCAGCTTCCTCCAGATTTC
>CAMQBR010000030.1 GCA_946999045.1 uncultured Prevotella sp. | reverse complement strand
GTCTGCCAAAGTGAAACCTTTAATCAGGTTATGGCATGCTTTTGATGGTAAATAGTCGAATTTCTTGGCCCAATTACTTCCTGTTTACCTCCTGCCAGCCTATTGATTTTTTCCAGATTGAAAGTTTTGAAAGGCTGTTTTTGGGGTAATAATTGGTAAAAATAGTCAACGATTTGTGGACGATTGACAAACACTGCATTCCGTTCCAAACTCTCTTATGTAGATTGAACATCGGTGGCATTCGCTGGTGGACGGCCTTTCTTCTTTATCATTGAATCATGCTCGAAAGCGCCGTACCTTTTCTTTGATGGTTTCTGGTGATAATACCTTTATTGTCAATTATATACAAGTTTTTTTGTCGATTCATTCTAAATAAATTTTGGGTTCATGATTTTTTTTTTATATTTGCGAAGTGTTCATTCGCCGAATCAGTCAAACTCAAGGGCGGTTCTATAAATTAGCTTTGACAGATTGTGAGGCTATTTTTGAGTTCTATTTGTTTGTGAGTGAAGGAGTATAGCGAGCTATACGACTGAATGAACAAGCAAATAGAACCAAAAAGAGTCCACAAGATGACAAAACGTAAAAAGACGGACATAAAAAACTTTACGGTGGTAATTTATAGAACCGCCCTCAACCAACATCAGCAGTAAATGAGATGTAGAATGTTTTTCTTAGCATGTGTCTTGGTATCCACCTTATCCATTCATGCACAAGCGCAAAGTTCAAAAGATTCACTCACCATGGAATCTATGATGCATAATCTTCCTGAAGTAATGGTAAAGGGCTCGCGCCCCATCGTCAAGGTAGAGCGTGGCATGCTATTGTACAACATGCCGTTGCTGTTGAAGCAGTTGCCTGCCGACAACGCTTATGAGGCTCTTACACGCATTCCCGGTGTCAGCGATGCTACTGGTAGTATATCCCTCTTGGGCAATGAGGTGACGTTGATTATCAATGGACAAGCCACTACGTTGACGCAAGAACAGCTGGCAGACAGACTGAAAGCGATGCCTGCCGCACAGTTGGCAAAGGCAGAGGTGATGTTGTCTGCGCCGGCTCGCTATCATGTTCGTGGCATGGCTATCAACATCGTCACGAAAGATAATGCTGGCACCAATCGGTTGTCGGGACAGATGGTTGGTGGATTGCAGCAAAGCAAATATTCAACTGGCTTTGGTAATCTTGCCCTTTCCATGCAAAGAGGCAAGTTTGGACTTGATGCAAACTATCAATTCGTTGACGGCAATTCATACCGTGAGTCTTCGCTCATAGCCAATCATCCTTTGGGCAACAAGCGTGTAAACTATTATGACGAAACTTGGCAGAAGTCGTTTGGCATTAGGCACTACTACCGCTTGGGTATGAATTATGCGTTCAACAAGAATCATCGTCTCGACATTGCCTATACTGGAAATTGGAAAAAGAACAGCTCCAACAACCAAACGACAGGTTTGAGTGTAAGCAGAACGCACCTTGACAGTCATGCGTACTTGCATAATGTGGATGTCAACTACTCACTTCCTTTCGGACTCACCCTTGGCGGCTCGTACACCTACTATCGCACGCCGCAGCAACAATGGCTTGACGGCACGATGCAGGTGAATGCAAATACGACAGAAACAAAACGCAACCTGACAAGTAGCAATGAGCAGACCATCAACAAATGGATGTTTACGGCCGATCAAACCCATTCATTGGCGCATGGATGGGGGTTGTCGTATGGCGTGAAAGGACAGTTTGCGAGCAACAAGAGCTATCAGAGCACCCTCGATAAGAAGGGAAACATCTTGCCCAATGCGACCAGCAGCGTTGACATCAATGAGCGGATATGGAACATGTATGCAGGTTTCAGCAAACAGGTCAACAAGGCAATCAGTTTTGAGGCTTCCGTTGCTGCCGAGCAATACCACTCTCCGATGTGGGATAAATGGCGCATCTATCCTACGCTCAATGCTTTGTGGAGCATCAACGACAACCATTTGCTCAACCTCTCCTTCAATTCCAATTCAGTGTTTCCGAGCTATTGGTCAACCATGAGCAATGTTTTTTATTCATCCACCTACACAGAGATACATGGCAATCCCGATTTGAAACCCTACTCCTATTATAATGTCAACCTGATGTGGCAGATCAAGAGACGTTATACGCTGTCGGCTTTCGCAAATCTGGAGCCAGATTATTCCGTGCAGATGCCCTACCAGACAGCAGACCGCATGGCAGTCATCATGAAAGAAACCAACTTTGATTATTCAAATAGGTTCGGACTACAGGCATCTGTCATCTTCAGTGCGGGCAAATGGCTCAACGGAAACGTGTTTGTTGCAGGGACTTACAAGCACGATAAGAGCAGTCGTTTCTTCGACTTGCCATTCAATCGAAAGAAACTTTCTGCCATACTTGGCGGTACCGCATCTGTAAAACTTTGCAAAACACAGGACGTGCGTCTTATTCTGAATCCTTTCTTTCAGTCAAAGGCAATACAGGGAGTTTACGACATCAGTCCCATCTTCCGAATGAATGCCAAGCTGCAATGGTCGTCACACGATGGAAAATGGGGACTGCGCCTCAATGGCAGCAACATCTTCAACAATTTCTTTGACACCCGTTCCGTACAAGGCAACCAAGACTATCGTATGAAGATCAACAACAGTTGGTCTACCGTTACTTTTGCTGTTGTCTATAAGTTCGGTGGTTACAAGGAAAAGAAAGTAAAGCAGGTTGATACCTCACGCATGGGGCACTAAAGAGAATACCGCATTTCTTACATGATTATACCGTATATAGGGGGGGTAAGAAACGCTATTCTTTCGATGGCTACTTACGGATTATTCACTTGAAGAGCTTACAATAATGCGAAAGACAAGCGTATATAAAAAAACGTACCATTCAAGTCTTGAATGGTACGCACTGTGCACGAGGATAGTATTCCCCATATTTATATGGTATTTTATTATTTGCATAACTATATTTATATCGTTTGTAAAAGTAAGGAATAAATTAGTGGGGCGCAATACTTACTTATAGGTATTTATAACCGTATTCTTTTGTTTTGAACAGGAGTTATAGAAAGAATTAGTAGGAATAAACGGGTATTACCTTTACTATATTTGTATGTTTATTACTTTCTACTTCTATATCTACCATTCTTATTAAGCTAACAGTTTTTTTACGATTTCAGAAATGGTACGCCCTTCTGCTTGTCCTGCTAATTGTTTAGAAGCAATGCCCATTACTTGCCCCATTTGTTTGATACTGGTTGCTCCAGTTTTTGCAATAATCTCTTTTACTACTTTCTCTATTTCTTCATCAGAAAGTTGCTTAGGTAAGTAACGCTCTATAACATTGACTTGTGCTAATTCGGCATCAGCCAAATCTTGTCTGCCTGCTGTAGTATAGGTTGCTGCAGCTTCTTTTCCCTGCTTAGCTAACTTTTGTATAATCTTGAGTGCTGCAGCATCTTCGAGCGTATCGTTAGCTCCAGGTGCTGTTTTGGCTTCAAGAAATACTTTCTTTATATTTCTCAGTGTGTCGAGTGCTACTTTGTTGCGAGCCTTCATGGCTGCTTTAATGTCTTCATTGATTTTATCGAAAAGAGTCATATTTGGTTTATAAGTTTGTTAGTTGTGATAATTTGCTATTTTACGAATTAAAAAGTAGACGAGTCATTAGTTTGCATATGGCAAAAAGACCTATCACCCATCCTCTCTTTTAGGATGGGGTGGATACCTTACCTACCCAAAGCTAATCAAGCCCTGTACTGGTTCGCCACTATCTTTTTGGGGATCAACAGTAGATGTGCCAGAAGACTCTTTGCGAATATCTTCGAGCATTTGACGAGTACGCTTATAAGTAGGATAATTTTCTACTGCTAAGATAACATCCTCGTTATCTAAATCGTCATTGTTGAAAAGATAGATGTGTGGAAGATGTTTGTATTTAGAGTTCTTGCCATCCCTATAATAATGATCCTTACGACTCATCTGTTGTGCTTTTCGCTCTTCCTCCTCGGCTCTGCGCATAGCTTCTTCGGTTGTAAGACGTTTTTTGATATGTCCTTCCATACCCTCTACATCGGTAACACCAAAGCCCGTAGCTAAGATAGTAACCTTTACCTTCTTACCTAAATCAGGATCTAAAGCAATACCCCATTTGATTTCAAAGTCGCTATCAAATCGCTTCATGAAGTCATGCACATCATTCATTTCCTCCATCATCAAGCCGCTGTTATCATCGCTCTTCTCATTACAGAAGTTGATGCTAAGTAGTATCTTCTTAGAATTGAATATATCATTATCATTTAACAATGGAGAGTTGAGGGCATCCTCTATGGCTGCTTTCACACGTCCCTCTCCTTCTCCATAACCTGTACTCATGATAGCTACACCACCGTCTTTTAGTACAGTACGCACATCATTGAAGTCGAGGTTGATAAGACCATGGTTGGTAATAATTTCGGCAATGCTCTTGGCAGCAATACTCAATGTATCATCGGCCTTACTAAATGCATCAATCAGAGTAAGATCGGGATAGATAGCTCTTAATCGTTCGTTATTGATAACCAATAGAGCATCAACGTGCTTTGCCATTTCTTCTACACCGTCTAATGCCTGATTGATTTTTTTATCACCTTCAAATCCAAAAGGAATGGTAACAATACCAACGGTTAAAATACCCATTTCTTTAGATATACGCGCTACAACAGGAGCTGCACCTGTACCAGTTCCACCGCCCATACCTGCTGTGATGAATGCCATACGTGTACCATCGTTGAGCATATTCTTTATATCATCTATACTCTCTTCTGCTGTCTGACGAGCTTTCTCTGGTTTATTACCAGCACCAAGTCCTTCTTCGCCTAATTGTAGACGGCAAGGAATAGGACTGTCATCAAGAGCTTGTTTATCGGTATTGCATAAAACAAATGTTACATCATGAATGCCTTCACGATACATGTGGTTAACAGCATTGCCACCACCGCCACCAACACCAATTACTTTGATGATACTATCGGCTTTGCCAGGATCGCCAAAGTCGAGAATATGTGGAGTTGTATTGTTATTATCTGACATAGTTTATAAGTTTTTTTTAGTTTACGAGTTGACAAGTTTATAGTTAAAGAATTTACTAACCATAAGTCTAATCGCTTAACTACTTTAATTTCTTCACTCTCTTAATAGCTGTAAAACTTAATCATAAAGTTCAATGTTTTTTTTAATCTTCCTCCTCAGTTATCTTTCGTGCAAAGTTTTTAAGATTTTTCCAAAACTTGTGTACAGGAGAGTTATCACGTTTCTTTTGTTCCAAAGAACGTTGTTCCTCCTCTTTAGCTTTACGCTCAGCTACTTCTTGATACTCCTTTTGTTTACGTAATCGTTCTTTTTCTTCTTCTGTCTGCACAATACCCTTACCTGCCGTTTCGTTGAAAGTTCGCGGCTCCTTGGTTTGTGTGCTGGTGTGCTTAGGTTCGCTGCTCTTAAAGAGATCATCAGGAGTAAATTCTTCTCCAGCACAATTGATATCGCCCTTAGCCAACAATCCGAGGATGGTATTCATTGTAGCATTGTGAGCCGTAATCTCTGAGATTTTTGAATTGATATTAAGATTAACAAACTTGGCTACACGAATTTTACTTGTTGGTGCTTTCAAAGCAAATGCTTTTTCTATGTTACGCATATTAGATGCTCCACCCGTTAAGATAATACCTCCGATCAATTTATCGGTATATTCGTTTGGAATTTGATAGAACACATTTTCTATAATTTCTTGCAAACGAGCTTCTACAATCTCTATAAACTTACGACTTTCAACAGACCGTTCGGCATCAATAGGATATTTCTTAGCATCGTCAATCTTATCGTTTTCAGTGTAAGCCGAAGCATACTTTAGTTTCATAGCCTCAGCCTGCTTTTCATCCATGAGCAAAGATGTAATATCCTTTGTTATATTTTCGCCTCCCAACGGAATAACAACCAAATGCCGAAGAATGTTTTTATAGTAAACCAATACGGTGGTAGTATCAGCACCAAGATCTACCAAAACACATCCAGCTCGTTTTTCGTTTTCTGTTAATACTGCATCCGCCAATGACAAAGGAGCAAGATATAGTTCGGCAATCTCTACACCTGCTTTGTTGAGACATTGATTAAGATTTTTGTAGAACGATTTGCGCCACAAAATATTAAGGAAGTTTCCTTCCAGTCGTGTACAAGGAATACCCACAGGGTCTAATTGATAGATGGAGTCTACCTTATACTCTTGTGTAGCTGCATCTAGTATCTCTTGGTCTACATAACTCATGCTTCTGTTAGAGTCCATCAAGCTATCAATCATCTCTTGTGTAACCACCGTTTCCGTAGGCAGTTCCTTCACAATGACATTATTGATGCTTCGTATACTCTGACCGCCAACACCCACATAAACACGCAAGATATTAGTCTTAAGGTTTGCTTCTAACTTCTTAATAATGTTAGTTAAGCACACCACTGTTTTATCAATATTAAAAACTACCCCTTTTCGTATGCACGAGGTGGAATCCTCTTTTACCACTGCGAGGATAGAAATGCTGCCGTCTGGATTTTTTTTGCCTGCAATACCAGTAATTTTAGAAGAACCTAATTCTATTGCTACGATAAATTCCTTTGTCATACGTTTATATCTTAATCAATTCAAATTCGTTAATTACAATGCTTTATATTCTGCATATTATGAGACGTCACTAATTGGCTTGTCGCTTTTTGCAGATAATTTGGTTATCAAATTCCAAACTAATATAAGAGTATTTATTCCAACCTACCTGTGAAAGTCCGTACTTGTAAAACTTTTCAAGACGAGTAAGCTTTCGGTTGGTAAATTCTTCTATGAGTTGTAAACGCTTCTTCCTATCATTAGAAGCGGGCAACCCACCCAAATATATTATATGATCGCCTACACGTGGCACCAGTTCTATAGTTCTATCTGGCAAGACGTTAATTTGTTCTATTTGATTTTTCCACAAATCATTCATCATGATAGCCTTGCTCAATGGTGCCACATAATGTGTAGCAAACCATTTATTAATATATCCAGTAGCGATGATGAGGTCGCTGGTATAATTAGAGTTTGGCATAATGGCATCTTGATCATCTATATAATAATCGTCATTGTTAACCGACTTGATACGCACAACAGGCATACGCTGCGTAATAATAAGATTTACACTCCCGTTTTGTGTCTTATAACATTCGGTGCTCTTGACAAACGGACTCACTTTTAGCGTTTCCTCTATTTTGCGAGTATCAATACATTTTAATGGCTTTTCTATAGGATAGAGCCTATTTTGCTCCAATCGTTCCTTTATCGTTTCGGGTGTAATAAAACCATTAGTTGTTTCATCGGCAATATCAATAGATACCTTAGTACATAAGATAGCTGTTTCGTCTGGTTGATTAAACGCAGTGAAAGCAAACACCAAATATACAGCTAAGATGATGTCTAATACTATTGTCAATATTTTCTTCCAACGTTTCACTTACTTTCTATAATCTTTGCCATTTGTGATACATAGTTATCAAGATCACCTGCACCCAATACCACCAGCACATCAAAGTCGCAAGTTCTTACCAAATCTAATACATCTTCTTTATGTATCATTCTTTTTTCTTTGCAAGTAAGTTCATCGTAGATAAGTTTAGAGGTAACACCCTCAATGGGTTTCTCGCGTGCAGGATAGATGTCGCACAAGATAACCTCATCCAGCAAACTCAATGACTTAGCAAAATCTTTATAGAAGTCTCGTGTGCGTGTATAGAGGTGTGGTTGGAAAATAGCCGTTACCTTACGGTCGTGATAAAGCTCACGAATACTCTTTACACTTTGATAAATTTCCTTTGGATGATGAGCATAATCGGAGAGCAATACATGTTTATCGTTCTTTATTTTGAAATCAAATCGGCGGTTTACTCCTTTATAAGTGGCCATGCCATATTTTAGTTCTTCTGCTGTGCAACCATTGAGTTGTGCCATAGCCATAGCTGCCACCGCATTCTCTACATTGATAGGAATAGGCTGACCTAATTCAACATTGGTAACATTCTCTATAGGAGAAATGAAATCAAAGGTAATCTCTCCATTTTCTATTTTGATATTCTCTGCATGAAAGTCGCCAGAATTAAGATTATAGCTGTAAACCCTTACTCCCTTTTGAACATCTTGGTGCATCTCTAATCCTTCATGAAGAATTAATGCGCCACCAAGCTGTATAAGCGTTGTGTAATGCTTAAAACTTTCCAGATAAGCTTCCTTGGTTCCGTAAATATCCAAGTGATCGGGATCTGTAGACGTGATAACGCTCATCCATGGGCGCAACCAATGAAAGCTACGGTCAAACTCATCGGCTTCAATAACAATATAGTCGCTTGTATCAGAAAGAATATAATTACTATTATAGTTCTTAGATATGCCACCTAAGAAAGCATTACAGTCTACGTGACTTTGATGCATAATGTGTGCACACATAGTACTGGTAGTAGTTTTGCCATGTGTACCAGCAAAGCAAAGGCCCTTATGTGTTTTGGTAAGTGTTCCCAAAACTTGCGCACGCTTTTGTATCTCAAAGCCATTCTCTCTAAAGAACTTTAACTCCTGATGCGTTTCTGAAATAGCAGGGGTATATATCACTAAGCACTCCTGCTTGTTACGACAGGCATGTGGAATTTCATCAACATTCTCTTCATAATGTATAAGCATTCCTTCGCTTTCAAGTTGGTGTGTGAGAGTTGAAGGTGTTTTATCATATCCAGCTACCACCATTCCTTTACGAATAAAATAGCGTGCAATGGCACTCATACCAATGCCACCTGCTCCTACGAAATATACCGCTTTGATATCTTTTATATCCATTTCTATGTTTCCTTCTTCAATTTCTATTGCTGCTGTATTGCTATTTTTATAACTTCATCGGCAATGATGTCTGCCGAATTAGGCAATGCTAATTTTAAGATATTCTTGCTGAGCGATGCCAACTTCTCATCATTTTGCACTACTTGTATGGCCTGCTTCAGTAATACATCTTTTGCTTCTACGTCTTTTACATAGATAGCCGCATTCTTGTTAACCAGTGCCATAGTATTTCGGGTTTGATGATCTTCTGCTACATTAGGACTTGGGATTAAGATAACTGGTTTACCAATTAAACAAAACTCACTGATAGAGCTTGCCCCTGCTCGACTAATTACTAAGTCGGCAGCCTTGTATGCTGCACCCATATCGCTGATAAAGTCAGTTACATGTAACATTGGGAACTCCTCTTTATTCTTGAGTAATGCTTTGATATTGTTGTAATAATATTTACCCGTTTGCCATATAAACTGTACACCACTTTGCTTAACCATATCTAAATGGTTAAGAACACTTTCGTTAATGGTACGTGCGCCTAAACTTCCACCTACCAACAAGATAGTTTTCTTATCTGCAACCAGTCCAAAGCTTTTTCTTGCCTCGTTCTTTGATAATTCTGTATACAATACATTCTGTCGTACAGGGTTACCTGTCATAATAATTTTATCGGCTGGGAAGAAACGTTCCATGCCATCGTATGCCACACAAATTTCTTTGGCTTTCTTAGCTAACAGTTTGTTTGTTACACCAGCATACGAGTTTTGCTCTTGTATCAAGCAAGGAATATGCAACGAAGCACAAACATTCAGTGTTGGACCACTGGCATAGCCTCCTACGCCAACAGCAACCATTGGCTTAAAATTATTGATAATCTTTTTAGCCATGCGTTGACTCTTCCATACTTTGAACAATACCGAAATATTCTTCAGCAAGTGTTTCCTATCAAATCCACAAATAGGTAAGCCTTTAATATCATAACCAGCCTTGGGCACACGCTCCATTTCCATGCGACCTAAAGCTCCTACAAACAATATTTTTGCATTGGGGCGTTTTGCCTTAATAGCATTGGCTATTGAGATAGCAGGAAAGATATGTCCGCCAGTACCTCCGCCACTGATAATGATTCTTAAATCATTGTTCATCTTTATTTTATGTTTTAACAGCAAAAGTAATCAAAAATTATGTCTTTTTGCCATTTACATTTATATTTATGTTATGTTAAGTTATTGAGCAGATGTCATTGCCAACTTTTGTGTTGAGTTGTTATCTACATCAAAGTTTGGTCTTTTCTTTGCCGTTCTACTAACACTCAATATCACACCAATGTATACACAGTTAATAATCGTAGATGTTCCACCTTTGCTAATAAGCGGGAGTGGCTGTCCTGTTACAGGCGCTAGTCCTACTGCCACACACATATTAAACATTGCTTGTGTTGCCAGCAATAGGGCTAAGCCCATAGCGAGAAAGGCGGGGAAGCTGTTTTCGCACCTGTTAGCTATCCTTGCAGTTCTAAATAACAGAATAATATATAACATAGCAACAAAGATTCCACCAATAACACCTGTCTCCTCAATGATAATAGCATAGATGAAATCTGAAAAAGCTTGCGACAAGAAGTCGCGTTCTACCGAGTTACCTGGCCCCTTACCTATAACGTTTGATGAGGCAATAGCAATATTGCTATGTCCCACCTGACTATCTTTATCTAAATCAAATTCATCTGGAGGAACTTCCTTTCCGTTGAAAAAGTGATTGATACGACCTTTCCATGTGTCAAGTCGGTGAAATATAGAACCAATGGTACTTGGATTTTCTTTCTTTCCCTTATCTGCAATTTGCTCTGTCTTATGCATACCTGTATTTATTTCTTCCTGATCGGTACCCAAGAGCATTATTGCACCAACAACCAAAACTACAAGTAGTGCTACCACTCCTAATACTCTGCCTAAGGTTCGAGAGGGTACTCTACCTATCACCATCATCATAAAGATAACAGCACTTAGCAACATGGCTGTAGATAAATTCTCTAAGAAGATAAAAGGAATAATAAATATGCATACTAGAAAAACATACCTAAAGGCATGTTTATCTGCTCCCATGGGAGTTTGCATAGCACTTAATATCTGAGCTGTTGCCAATATAAGTGTACCTTTTGCTATTTCTGAAGGTTGAAACCTTATTCCTACAATGCTTAACCAACGATTGGAGCCATTGACAGATTCGCCAAACTTCAATACCAATATAAGAGACAAAAAGGAAAATAGAAGTAAAAAAGGGGTGGCTATTCTGAAATATTTACATTGAATATTGAGCGTTACAACCATAGCAAACAGGCCCATTAAAAAATGGCTTGAATGCGTGAGTATTGGAACCCAATAGTTTCCCCCTTTATAGGTTAAGCCTGCAGAAGCAGAATATACCTCTGTTAATGAGATAATACAAAGAAAGAAGAAAACCATCCATATCACCTTATCTCCCTTGAATATATTTCCTAACGTCTTATTCATTACAGATTTCTTACCAATGTTTTAAACTGATTGCCTCTATCTTCCATATTCTTAAATAAATCAAAACTAGCACAACAAGGACTCAACAACACTGTATCACCAGGTCGAGCCATCTCATAGCAAGCTTTTACACAATCTGCCATTGAATGAGTATCACGCACAGGTATACCTAATTCATCAAAATTAACATGCAATTTGGTATTGTCTCTGCCCAAGTAAACAAGTCCTATACATTTTTTCTTCACCAAATCTTTGATAGGTGTGTAGTCGTTACCTTTGTCTTTACCTCCTAAAATCAAAATGGTGGGCGTCTTCATACTCTCCAAGGCATACCAGCAAGCATCTACATTAGTAGCTTTTGAATCGTTAACATACTGAACGCCACCTACTTTGCACACCTTTTCTAATCTGTGTTCTACACCAGGAAAGTCGCTCAAACTCTTTCTGATAATTTCTTTCTTGATACCAGCAATATCCGTAGCAATACCTGCTGCCAAAGAGTTATACACATTGTGTTTACCTGTAAGCGACAATTCTTCTTGCTCCATGTTAAATGGAGTAGGCTTCTCAATAGTATACTGTCCTTCTTCAATATAACCTATCGCACCTTTCTCTTTCAATTCAGAGAATGGACACTGCACAGCCTTTATATTATATTTCTTTAATTCGCGTTTGATTATAGGGTCATCGTTCCAATAAATAAAGCTATCTTTTTCTGTTTGATTCTGTATAATACGCATCTTGGCATTTACATAGTTCTGCATACAGTTATCATATCTGTCAAGATGGTCAGGAGTAATATTCAATAAGATAGCAATATCAGCCTTAAACTTATACATATTATCCAATTGAAACGAGCTCAACTCTATGATGTAATATTCATGTGGCTCTTCAGCTACCTGCAAAGCCAAACTTCTGCCAATGTTACCTGCCAAGCCAGCATCATAACCAGCAGCTTTAAAGATGTGGTATATTAGAGAAGTTGTAGTTGTTTTACCATTACTACCTGTAATGCAAATCATCTTAGAATGAGTATAGCGACCAGCAAATTCTATTTCACTGATAATGTTGATACCCTTTGCCATAATTTGTTGTACTATAGGAGCCTCTTTCGGAATACCCGGACTCTTAATTACCTCATCGGCATTAAGTATGAGTTCTGGGGTATGGTGTTTCTCTTCCCATGCTATATGACGGTCGTCAAGCATCTTCTTGTATTTGTCTTTGATAGTTGACATATCTGATACAAATACATCAAAACCTTCTTTCTTTGCTAATACTGCAGCACCAACTCCACTCTCAGCTGCTCCCAGAATAACAATTCGTTTCATCTTTTTTCCTTTCATACAGATTGGTATCACTCCAGTGGTATCAATATATCTGTTGTATTTGCGTTTTTATATTCCCTTTTATTCTTTACCTGTCCCTATATAATATAAGGTGTAAAACTTATCTTATTTTAAGTGTAATAATGGTCAAGGCTGCCAAGATAATGGTAACAATCCAAAACCTAATTGTAATTTTCGATTCGTGTACCGCTGAAAGTGGCTTCTTTATCAAATATTTACATTCTGAATCCAATTGCGAGCTTTGCGTTCTAAAGTTATCATGTATTGGCGTACGCTTAAAGATACGTTGCTTTATACCTTTGCGTTTACCCCATTTGTAGTAGTAAACTTGCAGGATAACGCTCAAACTCTCAATAAAGAAGATGCCACACAATATAGGTAACAACAATTCTTTATGAATAATAATAGCTGCTACGGCAATGATACCACCAATGGTCAGCGACCCCGTATCGCCCATAAATACTTGTGCCGGATAGGCATTGTACCATAGGAAACCAATCAATGCTCCAACAAAGGCACACATAAACACTACCAGTTCTTGCGAACCAGGTATATACATAATGTTAAGGTACGATGCAAACTCTATGTGCGAACTAACGTATGCCAATATACCCAAAGCTACACCAATAATGGCAGAGTTACCTGCACACATACCATCCATACCATCGTTAAGGTTAGCTCCATTAGATACCGCCGTTACAACAAAAATAGTCATAATAACAAACAATATCCAACCTGTGGCTGTCTTGTACTTTCCGCACCAGCTCATCAAAGCAGAATAGTCTAAGTTATGCCCCTTTACAAAAGGAATAGTGGTCTTTAGTGACTTGCGTGCATCTGTACGATGCTTTATTACCATTTCCTGCCCTTCTTGCCGTTTTATTGCCAAGTTCTCGTTAATCTTAACATCGGGCGAAGACCATAGCACCAAGCCAACAATCAATCCGATACCTATTTGTCCTACAATTTTATACTTTCCCTTTAGTCCTTCTTTGTTTCTGCGAAATATTTTGATGAAATCGTCCATGCCGCCCAAGAATCCTAACCACATGGTTGTAATAATCATGAGGATGAGATAAATATTTCTCAGTCTGCCCAGTAGCAATACTGGTATCAGTATGGCAGCTATAATAATGACGCCACCCATTGACGGCACACCTATCTTCTTTACACCAAAGGGGTCGATAGATGCATCGCGCTGTGTTTCGGTAATTTGCTTTTTGCGCAAAAAATTAATAAAATTCTCACCAAACCATGCCGAAATAACCAACGACAGAATCAAAGCGAGCAAGGCTCTAAATGAGATGTAACCCCACATGTGAGCTCCAGAAATGCCGTATTGCTCTAAAAATCTAAATAGATAGTATAGCATTGTCTACTTTCTTTATTGAGTTATACACACATTAGTTTATTGTTCGTTAAAGATATTGCGCACTACCTCTTTATCGTCAAAATGATGCTTTATGCCTTTTATCTCCTGATACGTTTCATGCCCCTTACCTGCTATCAATATTACATCTTTCTTTTGCGCTAACATACAAGCAGTTTTGATAGCTTCCTTGCGGTCTACAATGCTCAGCACCTTTTTCATTTGTGTGGCATCCAAACCTGCCAACATATCGTTGATAATATCTTGTGGCTCTTCAAAGCGAGGATTATCGCTGGTAATAATTACCTTATCACTTAACTTCACTGCCTCTTGTGCCATCAATGGACGTTTGCCTTTATCACGATTACCACCAGCACCACAGACTGTAATAATGTGTCCTTTACCATCTACTTCGTGTATGGCTAACAACACATTGCGCAATGCATCTGGGGTATGGGCATAATCTACAATGGCGGTATAACCCTTTGGCGAATGTAAAGTATCCATACGTCCGTTTACACTATGCAGGGTACTCATGGCTACTAATATCTCTTCACGCTCTTTGCCTAACATACGAGCTGCACCATATACTGCCAGTAGGTTACTTACATTAAACTTACCCGTAAACTGTACTCCCACGTCTTGTCCGTCTATCTCAAGATACATTCCTTCAAAGTGGCATTCTATGATACGAGCCTTAAAGTCTGCCATCGATTTGATAGAATAGGTTTTAATGGTAGCTTTGGTGTTCTGTACCATAATCATACCATTCTTATCATCAGCATTAGTAATGGCGAAAGCCGACTTTGGAAGTTCATCGAAGAACATTTTTTTTGCATTGCGATAGTTTTCAAAAGTTTTATGATAATCTAAGTGATCACGAGTTAGGTTGGTAAAAATCCCCCCAACAAAAGTAAGTCCGCCTATACGTCTTTGTGCAATAGCGTGTGATGAGCATTCCATGAAAGCATATTCGCATCCTGCCTCTACCATTTTAGCCAATAACTGGTTTAGTTCTATGGGGTCGGGGGTGGTATGATCAGCTGGTATTTGCTCATCTTCTATAAAGTTGCATACGGTTGACAGCAGTCCACACTTGTGTCCCAGCTTGCGGAACATATTATATAATAAGGTGGCAATAGTTGTTTTTCCATTTGTTCCAGTAACACCTACCAATTTAAGATGCTTTGATGGATAACCATAAAAGCAAGTAGCAAGCTTGCCTACTTCCTCCTCTGTAGACTTAACTACCACGTATGTAACATCCTCTTGTAGCTCTGCAGGAGTTTGTTCGCACAAAATAGCAACAGCACCTAAAGAGATAGCCTTAGTTATATATTGATGTCCGTCTACTTGTGTACCTTTTATTGCTACAAATAAGTTGCCTTGCTGTACCTTTCTTGAGTCTATTTGTATTCCTGTAATGTTAACATTTGCTTTACCAATTATGGTTGAAGATTTGATGTCTCTTATCAATTCACTTAATGTCATATTCTTTTTTATTTTATGGAACTTTTTATTTTTTTTCTAAAGTTGAATAGAGAGCAATGAGAGAAAAACATTTGTTTAATACTCCCTATTAACTTCTACTCTACTCCCATTAACTTTATCTATCTCAATGTAAGATGACAAATTTCACCTCGTCTAATATAGTGTCCTGGCAACAAACTCTGTTGAGTTACCTTTCCACATCCTTTCAGTGAAACTTTTATTCCACGTTTTTCCAATATATACACCGCATCACGTGCCCCCATACCTATAACGGTAGGTACGTATTTATAGGCATATATCTTAGAACGTCTAAGTTGTATACTCTTATTGCTTACATTTTGCGCTGTTCCCCAAATAGGGTTTCCATCGGCATACGAACCACTCCAATTACTATTGCAAGGTATACCCAATTGACTCAATACATAGCTGGCAGCCAAGATATTACCATTTTTTACGGCAGGAACAAAAACGGATGCCGAATCGCATGCATCTGTTACATCTAACTTTAAGTTTTGTGCCATGATCCCTTCAGCAATATGACGGAACACAACACCACTCATACCACCGCCACTGGCAGGCAACCCCGACTTCTGTATACATACTATACAACTATATCGTGGCTTGTCGGCGGGAAAGAATCCAGCAAAGCTTACCAAATAGTTAACACCTCCTACTTTATATCCTCCTGCGCCTTGCGATATTTGTGCAGTACCTGTTTTGCCAGCTATCTTAAACGAAGGAGAACCAGCTTTCTTTCCTATACCTTGACTTACCACATGCTCCAATATGGTTTGTATTTCGCCCAAAGTTTTAGGTTTACATATTTGTGAGCGTAACACCTTTGGAGGAAAGTCTATCAGCACCTCACCATTCTTTACTACTTGCTTTACAAAGCGTGGTTGCATCATCTTACCATTGTTGGCAATAGCATTATAAAAGGTAAGAGTAGAGATAGGTGGCACTTGCGTTTCATATCCAATACTCATCCATGGTAAGGCTGTCTTGCTCCAGTTAATCCATTGTCCTCTGTTGTTCTTTTTGGGCATACGTATTACAGCTGGCGAAGCTCCCAACAACGGAATATTAAGATTATCGGCCAAACCTGTGCGATAGATGCCTTTTACAAATTTCTCTGGACAATCATGATAATGTTCGTCTATAATACGACTTACACCTATATTCGAACTATTAAGCAATGTCTGTGGCAATGTTAACAAACCATATCCTCCATGGCGCCAGTTGTGATCTCTCATCTGCTTGCCGTACATGGGCCATACGCCACATCCTGTTTCTACAGTAGCCGATGTATCTACCACTCCATCGTCCAAAGCTACCATAATAGACGCAGTTTTAAATACCGAACCAGGTTCCAGTAAGTCGCTAATAGCATGGTTCTTTATTTCACGATATTCGCCATCAATACATTTTTCCATATTGACAATGGCCTTGATGTCGCCTGTAGAAACTTCCATCACCAAAGCCACACCTACATTACCATTAATCTCTTGCAGCTCGTTAAGTACAGCTCGTTCGGCAAGATCTTGCATACTCACATCAATAGTAGTAACAATGTCTGCGCCATCAATAGGTGGGGTTACCATGATATTTAAGAACTTATTGAGCACTTTACGACGGTGTACAATACCATTCTTTCCTCGAAGTATGGAGTCGTAAGCCAACTCTAATCCACAACGAGCTGTGTCTTTAGCTCCATACATAGTACCAATTGTACGACCAGCTAACGAACCGTATGGGCGTTGACGTGCATTAAATTCTTCACAATGAAAACCACTGGCATTCTGCGATAGCCTTAAGATAGGCAATGACTTTACTTCTGTATATGTATTATAGTCTATTCTGCTTTTCCATATAGGCCAATGTCTGCTTTGCTTTTTATATTCTGCCAAGAACTCGGTCTTAAATGCTGCTGCCGATTTCTCTGGAAATATATTACTTAAGCCCTGTGCAATAGAGTCTATCTTTAGATTTAGTAATGTATCTGCCTTCGAATCTTTCATGGCTTTAAAGTCCATGTATATCTTAAATTCGGGCAGCGAACTTGCTAAGAGCTCTCCATTACAACTCAATATATTACCACGCGTTGGCTTTACCTCAACGCTATCTCGCTTTACCCTACTTGCCACTTTCAGCCAATAATCTCGTTTAGCTGTCATTATATAAGCTGTTTTAGCCACTACGGCAAGAGCTACAAATGACATAATAATGGCAAGCGCATTATAGCGAGGCATTATCTTTTTACTATCAAATTTACTCATTTCTCGGGAACTTCTATAATATATGGCGGCTGATTGGCTATCTTTAGCACGCTGTCTTTGTTATCTTTCAACATCTCTAACACATTACTCTCTCTACTTTTCTCTGTAAGCTGACTATTGGTTGACAATGCTTTATAGCGTGCATCTTCCAAAATACATTGCAGGCTATCTATCTTTATTAGGTTTTGCTGTACACTGTACCTGTTTGAAATGTAGATAATGATAAATGCTGTAATAAGCAACAAAAGCCATATTTGTTTTTTTACTGTGGCTGTTGTTAAAATGTCACCACCCAATATTTTTCTTAATGTAAATGTCTTTGAGGCAGGAGCTTCCTCCTCTCGTGTCTCGGCAATAATCTGTTTCAGAGTAGGAGCGTCTGTGGCTTTATTCGCCACCTTCTTTGTTTCTTTTATAGTAGACGTATCGGTAACTTCTGATGTTTTTGATACAATAGAAGCATTGCTCTCTACACTATCTTTTGGAACAGAAGAAGTGGATTGCGATTCTTTATCAAGAATCGTTACTATGGGTTGTTGATTATTATCTGTCTCCTCGTTATTCATTTCTTTTCTGCTATTCTTAATTTGGCACTTCTGCTGCGTGGATTGCGTTGCTGTTCTTCTTCTGTGGGCACTATCACTTTGTTGTTAATCAGTTTGAAAGGTGTTTCTGTCTTTCCAAAGAAATCTTGTTTTACTTTACCCTGAATATTACCTGCCTTCATGATGTTTTTTACCATACGGTCTTCCAATGAGTGGTAGGTAATAACCGATAAGCGGCCACCTGATTTTAACACTGTCGTGGCACTCTCCAACATTTCTTGTAAAGCCTCCAGCTCGTGGTTTACCTCTATACGCAAGGCTTGAAACAATTTGGCGAGCTCTTTTTTTTCACACTTGTGCTTAAAGAGAGGTTCTACAGCTTTCATCAAATCAAAGGTGGTATCAATACTCTTTACAGCTCTACTCTTTACCAAAAGTGATGCTATGCGACGAGCATTCTTTAGTTCTCCGTATAAATAGAACACATCAGCCAATTGCTCTTCCTCGTAGGTGTTTACCACATCGGCAGCAGTTAGCTGTGCTTTGGTGTTCATACGCATATCCAAAGGTGCATTAAATCTAAAGGAAAAACCTCTTGTTTCAGCATCAAAGTGATGACTTGACACGCCTAAGTCTGCCAACAATCCGTCTATCTGTTCTATCCCATAGTATCGCATCCAGTTTTTGAGGTATCTAAAGTTGGATCGTACAAAGGTAAAGTTATTCTGTTTCAGAACTTCATTGTCTTCCTTGAAAATGTTTTGTTGTGCATCTAAATCTTGATCAAAGCTATACAAATGCCCATCAGTTCCCAACAGCGATAGTATCTTTTTGCTATGACCACCACCGCCAAACGTTACATCTACATAAACTCCATTTGGAATTATGTTGAGTCCATTAATACTTTCGCCTAAAAGTACGGGTACATGATATATATTTGCAGTGTTGCTTGTCATCTATTATGCGAATTTTGTTATTAATTCGTCCTGATGGGGTTGCATCAGCGATTGTAATGCTTCACCAAATGGGGCGGCATCCATAAACGGCTGCCCAGTACGTTGATTATTCCATATCTCAATAGTATCGTCCATACCGATAAACTTTACTGATTGTTCTATATCTGCCATTTGCAGATATCGCTTTGGGATAAGTAGACGCCCATTGGTGTCTAATGTCATCAATTCTGCATCCGACACAAACTGTCTAAAAATTTGTTGTTCTGCTGCATTCCACCTTGACAAACGCTTGCGCAAGTAGTCAAGTTGAGCATTCCATACACTTTCAGGATAGAGTGTGAGGCACGATTGAAACACATCTTTTCTCAGTACAAGTTGTTCTTTGACCGACGTTTGCAGTACCTTTCGAAATACCGCTGGCAAGAACACTCTACCTTTAACATCCACCTTTGCTTCTATATTTCCGATAAAGCGCATACGTACCTCTTATATATAAATTTAATTGTGCCTTCAAAGATACATATTTTTCCCCACATTTCTCCACTTTTATAATTAAATTCATTTATAGGGCTCAATTTTATGATATTTAACACTGCTTCTTATTATGAGATTTATAGGGTGGTTCAATAAATTAGCTTTGTTAGACTTTAGTCTTAAAAGCAATCATGAAATCTAACAAAGCTAATTTATTGAACCACCCTTAAACAATTTTATATATGTTATATTGGCTTTTTATTTTTTTATCGTTATCTTTGCAATTAGTAATCAAGAAAGTTATTCATTCATAAAAAAATAAATAAATTATTATGGTAATTGAAAAAGTTCACGCAAGAGAGATTCTTGACTCTCGTGGTAATCCTACAGTAGAAGTTGAAGTAACATTGGATAACGGTGTAATGGGTCGTGCTAGCGTACCTTCTGGTGCATCTACAGGTGAGAACGAAGCTTTGGAAATGCGCGATGGCGACAAGAAACGTTATTGTGGAAAGGGCGTTCAAAAGGCTGTTGATAATGTTAACAACATTATTGCTCCTGCTTTGAAAGGACGCTGCGTATTGGAACAACGCAAGATTGACTATAAGATGCTTGCATTAGATGGTACTCCTACAAAGAGCAAACTGGGTGCTAATGCTATCTTAGGTGTTAGTTTGGCTGTTGCTCACACTGCAGCAAAAGCTCTTAACATTCCTCTTTATCGTTACATTGGTGGTGTTAACACATACACATTACCAGTTCCTATGATGAACATCATTAATGGTGGTGCTCATTCTGATGCTCCTATCGCATTCCAAGAGTTCATGATTCGCCCTGTTGGTGCTCCTTCTGTAAAAGAAGGTATTCGCATGGGTGCTGAGGTATTTCACGCTTTAGCTAAGTTGTTGAAGAAGCGTGGACTTTCTACCGCTGTTGGTGATGAAGGTGGTTTTGCTCCTAAGTTCGATGGTATTGAGGATGCACTTGATTCTATTATTCAGGCTATCAAAGACGCAGGTTATGAGCCAGGTAAAGATGTTAAAATTGCAATGGACTGCGCTGCATCGGAATTTGCTGTTCAGGAGAATGGTGAGTGGTTCTATGACTATCGTCAATTAAAGAACGGTATGCCTAAAGATCCTAATGGTAAGAAATTTACTGCTGAAGAGCAAATTGCTTATTTGGATCAACTTATCACAAAATATCCTATCGACTCTATTGAAGATGGTTTGGATGAAAACGATTGGGACAATTGGGTTAAACTTACCAACAAACTTGGTAGTCGTTGTCAATTGGTAGGTGATGACCTGTTTGTAACTAACACTAAGTTCTTAGAGAAGGGCATCAAGATGGGTGCTGCTAACTCTATCTTGATTAAGGTTAACCAGATTGGTTCTTTGACCGAAACTCTTGAGGCTATTGAGATGGCTCACCGTGCAGGTTACACCACTGTAACTTCTCACCGTTCTGGTGAAACAGAGGATACCACTATTGCTGACATCGCTGTTGCTACTAACTCTGGTCAGATTAAGACTGGTTCAATGAGCCGTACCGATCGTATTGCTAAGTACAATCAATTGATTCGTATTGAAGAGGAGCTTTGCTGCTCAGCTAAATATGGTTACAATAAGGTTAAGTAACAAGGTATTTCTTTCTTATTGAGAATAAAGGGGTGTATCATATAGTAAATGGTACACCCCTTTTCGTATTCATAATTGTGCAAACATATATCTATTTCACTACAAAAAAATGGCTCTATAACGAATCATGTGGGTAATCAAGGAAAACTCAAACAAAAAGTAAGCATATTAAGACAGGTTCTACAACTTAGGTTTGTTAGATTTCTGAACTTATTTTTGAGATCAAAATGTAACAAAGCTAAATTATAGGACTAGACTTATGTTTCCACAGACAGGAAACAATGTTCGCCACTAAGGCAATATCCGTTCTTCCTAACTTTGCTAACTGTATCTATATGATTATGAATAGTTTACAAATTACATAAGATTGTATTATAATTTGCATGAGATTGTATTACAATTTGCATAAGATTGTATTACAATTTGCATAAGATTGTATTACAATTTGCATAAGATTGTATTA
>CAMQBR010000029.1 GCA_946999045.1 uncultured Prevotella sp. | reverse complement strand
GAGAACGAGAACAATTATAATTATACAAATTTTTTATGTATTTTACGTTATTTATTACCGTTTTACTAACGGCTGTAACCTTGGTGGTAGCGGCTTACGTTATTGCTAAGCTCATCGGTCCACGTTCGTACAATACGGTAAAAGGCGAACCATACGAGAGTGGTATTCCGACAAGGGGTTCATCATGGCTTCCCGTGCACATTGGATATTACCTGTTTGCTATCCTTTTCCTGATGTTCGATATCGAAACCGTATTGCTTTATCCATGGGCGGTTGTAGTAAAAAACTTTGGACCTATGGCTCTTGTTAGTATAGGTTTCTTCTTACTGGTACTTGTATTTGGCTTGGCATACGCTTGGCGGAAAGGAGCATTGGAATGGAAGTAAAGAAACCGTATATCAAGAGTATTCCTTATGATGAGTTTAAGGATAATGATTCGTTAGAGAAAATTGTTGACGAATTGCATGAAGGTGGCGTTAATGTAGTAACGGGCTCGCTCGACCAGTTGATTAACTGGGGACGTTCTAACTCGCTTTGGAGTTTGACCTTTGCTACCAGTTGCTGCGGTATTGAGTTTATGGCAGTGGGCTGTTCACGTTATGATTTCGCACGATTTGGATTTGAGGTAACTCGAAATTCTCCACGACAAGCCGACCTGATAATGTGTGCCGGTACCATTACCAACAAGATGGCAGCTGCCTTTAGGCGCTTGTATGATGAAATGGCAGAACCTAAGTACGTTATTGCCGTGGGTGGATGTGCTATTTCCGGCGGTCCGTTCAAGAGCAGTTATCATGTAGTAAGGGGCATTGAAGAGATTGTTCCCGTTGACGTCTTCATACCTGGATGCCCGCCGCGCCCAGAGGCTATCATGTATGGTATGATGCAGCTGCAACGTAAAGTGAAAGTAGAAAAATTCTTTGGTGGAGCCAATCACAAGCAAAGAAAAACCGAGAAGGGTATTAGTAATACCGAGTTGTTACAACAAGAGTTGGAAAAGAAAAAGCCTATTGTTGTTACAAGTGTGCCTGATGATTTTGATCCAAACAAGGAATTAGATAATCGTATATAATATAAGGTGTATCGGATATGAAATTAGAAAATATAGAAGTTCAGTCAAGCGATTTGGCACAAGAGATGTCAAAACTGAAGAATGAAAAGCATTTCGATTACCTTGTAACCATTGTAGGCGAAGATTTCGGTGAAGAAGGATTGGGGTGTATTTACATTTTGGAAAATACTGATACCCATGAACGAACATCTGTAAAGTGTATTGCCAAGCAAATAGGTGATGACTATGTGCTTGATACTGTTTCTAATCTGTGGAAAGCTGCCGACTTCTTAGAGAGAGAAGTGTACGACTTTTTGGGCATTAAGTTCTTAGGACATAAGGATATGCGCCGTCTTTTCTTGCGTAACGATTTTGTAGGTTATCCTTTGCGTAAGAATTATGACATGTCTCCCGAAAACAACAAATTTACTTTGTCAGACGATGTTGAGTTAGATTATACGCTACAATATTCGCTTGGTAAGCATGGAGAGTTGATTGAAACCAAAGTACCTTTGTTTACTGACAACGATTTCGTTATCAACATTGGTCCTCAGCACCCAAGTACGCACGGTGTGCTGCGCTTGCAGAGTGTGCTGGACGGTGAGACGATTAAGCACATTTATCCACACTTGGGATATATTCACCGTGGTATTGAGAAAATGTGCGAGGATTATACATATCCTCAAACCTTGGCACTTACCGACCGTATGGACTACTTGAGCGCCATGATGAACCGCCATGCGCTGGTTGGCGTTATTGAAGAGGCCATGGGGATTGAGCTGTCAGAGCGTATAAAGTACATTCGTACCATTATGGATGAGTTGCAACGTATTGACTCTCACTTGCTGTATCTTGGATGTTGTGCGCAAGACTTGGGTGCGTTAACTGCTTTCTTGTACAGCATGCGCGACCGTGAACACGTGCTTAACGTAATGGAAGAGACTACTGGCGGACGCTTGATACAAAACTATTATCGTATAGGTGGATGCCAAGACGATATAGATACCCACTTTGTTAAAAACACCAAGGACTTATGTTCTTATCTTAAACCAATGCTGCAAGAATATTTGGACGTATTTGGTAACAACATCATTACCGAAGAACGTTTCAAAAATATTGGTATAATGGATAAGGAAAACATTATTGGTTATGGCGTAACGGGTCCTGCCGGACGTGCTTCGGGCTGGAAGAGCGACGTACGTAAGAATCATCCTTACGATATGTATGATAAAGTGGAGTTTGATGAGATAACCAATACTATGTGCGATTCGTACGGAAGATATTTCAACCGCATTGAAGAAATCAAACAAAGTATTCGCATTATCGAACAACTCATAGACAATATTCCTGAAGGTGAGTTCTATATCAAGCAGAAACCAATTATCAAAGTGCCTGAGGGACAATGGTACTTCTCATGTGAAGGCTCGCGTGGTGAGATTGGGGTTTACTTGGATTCTAAAGGAGGTAAGAACCCATATCGTTTGAAGTTCCGTCCTATGGGATTGAATCACGTTGCCGCTATGGATGAGATGTTGAGGGGGCTTAAAATAGCCGACCTCGTAACTGTGGGTGCAGCGTTAGACTTTGTGATACCAGATATTGACAGATAGCGTGTAAACAAGCGGGGGAGAGGTTGGCGCTATAAAGTAAAACCCTTCACCATTTGTACACTAAAAATTAACTTATATAGACAATGTTTGATTTTAGTATAATAACTACATGGTTCGACTCATTGCTTACCCAAACATTAGGATTGGGCAGCTTTTGGTCGACTCTCATAGAATGTGTTATCGTAGGTGTGTGCATTTTGTTGGCATACGCTGTGTTGGCTATCGTGTTGATATTCATGGAACGTAAGGTCTGTGCTTATTTTCAATGCCGATTAGGTCCTATGCGTGTTGGTCCTTGGGGACTTTTACAGGTATTTGCCGATGTGCTAAAGATGCTTATCAAAGAGATTTTTGTCGTTGACAAAGCCGATAAATTATTGTATTATATTGCACCTTTCTTGGTTATCATTGCTTCGATTGGTACATTCTCTTTCCTTCCTTGGAATAAGGGAGCGCATATTCTCGATTTTAACGTAGGTATATTCTTGGTTACCGCCGTTTCAAGTATTGGCGTGTTAGGCATCTTCTTGGCTGGTTGGGCGTCTAATAACAAATATTCTGTGCTCTCTGCCATGCGTGGAGCCGTGCAGATGATTTCTTATGAAATGACATTAGGACTTACTCTTGTCGCAGCAGTTGTTTTGACTGGCACCATGCAGATAAGTGGTATTGTAGACTATCAGACAGGACCTTGGAACTGGTTAATCATCAGAGGACACATTCCTGCCATCATAGCTTTCGTCTTATTCCTTATTGCGGGTAATGCAGAAGCTAACCGTGGCCCTTTCGACTTGGCTGAGGCTGAGAGCGAATTAACAGCTGGATACCATACAGAGTATTCGGGTATGGGGTTCGGTTTCTACTATTTGGCTGAGTACCTTAACTTGTTTGTCATTTCAGGTTTAGCTACTGCTGTGTTCTTAGGCGGTTGGGCACCACTCAATATTGGTATTGAGGCATTTGATAATGTAATGAATTTGATACCAGGTATTGTGTGGTTCTTAGGTAAAACCTTTGTAGTTGTTTGGTTGTTGATGTGGGTGCGCTGGACTTTCCCACGTCTTCGTATCGACCAGATACTTACCTTAGAGTGGAAATATCTCATGCCTTTCGCTTTGTTTAACTTGGTGTTGATGACCCTCTGTGTGGCATTAGGTATTCATGGATAAATATATCTGTATAACGGAGATGAAGTAAAATGGAAAATAATCATTCATATTTTAATGGTATTATTCGTGGAGTAAAGTCCTTAGCTATTGGCTTGGGCGTTACTTTCAGAGAATATGTTACACCAAAGAGTACCGAGCAGTATCCCGAAAACCGTAAAACAACCTTGCATGTGTCAAAGCGTCATCGTGGAAGATTGGTGTTTAAGCGTGATGAGAACGGTAATCATAAGTGCGTAGCTTGTACCATGTGCGAAAGAGCGTGTCCTAATGGAACCATCAAAATAAGAACAGAAATGGTGGTAGACGAGGCGACAGGTCGTAAGAAAAAACAGTTGGTAGATTATCAGTACGACTTAGGTGACTGTATGTTTTGCCAGTTATGCGTCAATGCTTGTAACTTCGATTCTATTGAGTTTACCAATGATTTTGAGAATAGCACATTTAGCCGCAATTCATTGGTATTGCATTTGGACAAAGAAGTATATGAGGGCGGCAGTCTTCCTGACCTTATTGACGGAGGTGCTGAGCTGACTATTGGTAAGTTTAATACAAAGACAAAATAAAAAGAAGTAACGTTTATGGCAAATTTAGTAATGTTTTGCATCTTGGCTGTGGTCATTATTGGCTCGGCTTTGATGTGCGTAATGACAACAAGAATTATGCGCGCAGCTACCTTCTTGCTATTTGTCTTGTTTGGAGTTGCAGGTATTTATTTCCTCTTAGACTACACATACTTGGGCGCAGCACAGATAGCTGTCTATGCGGGTGGCATTACAGTGATGTATGTTTTCGCTATCCAGTTGGTTTCTAAGCGTACTTTGCAGGGCTTGACAGAACGCTTGAAGGGTTCAAGAGCCATGGGGGCCATGCTTATCACACTTATAGGATTGGTGACAGTGGTAGCCATCTTGTTGAAAAATCAGTTTATTAACCAAGCTCTTAGCGTACCAGATGTAGAGGTGCCTATGCAAACAATAGGTAAAGCATTGGTAGGTTCGGACAAATATCAATATGTATTACCATTCGAACTTATATCTATTTTCCTCTTGGCTTGTATCATAGGAGGCGTTTTAGTAGCAAGAAAGGAGGATGATAAATGATACCTGTATCATGTTATTTGGTGCTAAGTGCACTCTTATTCTTTATTGGCGTGTTTGGATTTGTTACACGCCGTAACCTTATCGCCATGTTAATTTCTATTGAGTTGGTACTCAATTCGGCAGATATTAACTTTGCAGTGTTCAATCGTATTTTGTTCCCGGGGCAGTTGGAAGGCTTTTTCTTTACTTTGTTCTCCATTGGGATAAGTGCCGCTGAGACTGCTGTGGCAATGGCAATTATTATCAATGTTTACCGTAACTATCACAGTGATCAGGTGAACAGTATTGAAAACATGAAATTATAAGAACAATGGATTACAGTTATGTATTTTTAATACTTCTTCTACCTGCACTAAGTTTTTTGGTTCTTGGATTGGCTGGTATGAAGATGAGCCATAAGGTAGCAGGAATAATAGGTACGGTTGTCTTGGGTGCTGTATTCTGTTTGTCTTGCTATACAGCCTATGAGTATTTCTTTGGCGTTGGTCGTGCGGCTAATGGATTATATCCTACTGTTACACCTTTTAATATTACATGGTTAAAGTTTACCGAATTGCTAACGTTCAACATAGGATTTAGGCTCACGCCTATTTCGGTAATGATGCTTGTTGTCATTACAACGGTGAGCTTCATGGTGCACATTTATTCGTTTGGATATATGCACGGTGAGAAAGGTTTCCAACGTTATTACGCTTTCTTGTCGTTGTTTACCATGTCAATGTTAGGATTGGTAGTAGCTACCAACATCTTCCAAATGTATTTGTTCTGGGAGTTGGTGGGCGTGAGCTCTTATCTTCTCATTGGTTTTTATTATCCTATGCATGCTGCGGTGGCAGCTTCAAAGAAAGCATTCATTGTAACACGTTTTGCCGATTTATTCTTCTTAATTGGTATTCTGTTTTACAGCTTCTATGTAGGAACATTTAATTATGATCTTACGGCTGATGCTACTTTGGTTGGCAATGCGGCTCAAGCCGGTTGGATAATGCCGGTAGCGTTGTTCCTGATGTTTATTGGAGGCGCAGGAAAGTCGGCTATGTTCCCATTACATATTTGGTTGCCAGATGCAATGGAAGGTCCAACACCTGTTTCTGCTTTAATTCATGCTGCAACCATGGTTGTTGCGGGTGTGTACATGGTAGCAAGTTTGTTCCCATTGTTTGTACACTATGCGCCCGAACAATTGCACTGGATAGCGTACATAGCTGCCTTTACAGCCTTTTATGCGGCTGCCGTGGCGTGTGCACAGAGTGACATAAAGCGTGTCTTGGCATTCTCAACCATTTCGCAAATAGGTTTTATGCTCGTTGCTTTGGGCGTTTGCTTGCCCGATCCTGCAACTGGTGGGGTAGCGATGACCGAAGAATATGCCGACGTACAAGGCTTAGGATATATGGCAAGTATGTTCCACTTGTTTACACACGCAATGTTTAAGGCTTGCCTGTTTCTTTGCGCAGGTTGTGTAATCCATGCAGTACACTCTAATGAGAAATATTACATGGGTGGACTTCGTAAGTATATGCCAATTACGCATATTGCATTCTTAATTTCATGCTTGGCTATTTCAGGTATTCCTCCATTCTCAGGATTTTTCTCAAAAGATGAAATCTTGGTAGCATGTTACAACTTTCACCCGATAATGGGCATTGTAATGAGTGGTATAGCCATGATGACGGCGTTCTATATGTTCCGCCTGTACTACGTTATCTTCTGGGGAAAGAGCTATTACGAATCTCATAAAGGTGAACCAGATGTTCATCAACCTCACGAAGCACCTTTTGCAATGACACTTCCTCTTATCATCTTGTCGGTAATTACATGTACGGTATTCCTTTGGGGAACCCACGCAGGAGAGTTAGTTTCAGCAAATGGAATTGGTTTTACAACCCATACCCATTGGAATGTGGCCATTACAAGTACGGTGTTAGCACTTGTTGCTATAGGTTTGGCTACCTATATGTATAAAGGTGAAGCTACGCCTTTGGCAGATAAGCTTGCTAATAAGTTCTCTACGTTGCATCGCGCAGCCTACAAGCGTTTCTATATGGATGAGGTTTGGCAGTTCTTTACACATAAGATTATTTTCCTTTGTGTAAGTAGACCTATTGCGTGGTTTGATCGTCATGTTATTGATGGTACGTTTAATTTCATGGCATGGGGAGCACAAGAGGCCGGAGAAAGTATCCGACCTTGGCAGAGTGGCGATGTTCGCCAGTATGCAGTGTGGTTTCTTACTGGTAGTGTGGCATTGACATTGGCATTGATTTGCCTGTTGTAATGCATTGAATAAGAATGTAAATATTAAATGAATTTCTTGGAAAAATGAGTATATTAACATTATTCGTTGTAATTCCCGTCTTGATGTTGTTAGGGCTTTGGTTAGCCCGCAACCTCAATCAAGTACGAGGCGTAATGGTGGTTGGTGCTTCTGCCTTGTTGGCATTGTCTATTTGGCTTACCATTACTTTTATTCAGATGCGCCATGCAGGTAATACCGACACCATGCTATTTACATATAGTGCACCATGGTTTCAACCGCTCAACATTTGTTATAGTGTAGGTGTTGATGGCATCTCGGTAGTGATGTTGCTGTTATCAAGTATCATTGTGTTTACTGGTACGTTTGCTTCTTGGCAGCTCAAACCTATGACTAAGGAGTATTTCTTGTGGTTTACCTTGTTGAGCACGGGTGTCTACGGCTTCTTTATTAGCATTGATATGTTTACCATGTTTATGTTCTATGAGGTAGCTCTTATCCCAATGTACTTACTTATTGGTGTGTGGGGTAGTGGACCAAAGGAGTATGCAGCAATGAAACTTACCTTGATGTTGATGGGGGGCAGTGCTTTATTGATAATGGGTATTCTCGGTATTTACTTCTTTAGTGGAGCTTCTACCATGAATATCCTTGAAATAGCGCACGCACACAACATCCCTGTAAACATACAGAAAGTATTCTTCCCACTTATCTTCATAGGGTTTGGTGTACTTGGCGCTTTGTTCCCCTTCCATACATGGTCGCCTGATGGTCATGCTTCGGCACCTACTGCCGTATCAATGTTGCATGCAGGTGTACTGATGAAGTTAGGAGGATACGGATGTTTCCGTATTGCCATGTTCTTATTGCCAGATGCGGCACACGAATTGTCTTGGATATTTATCATCCTTACTACAATATCTGTTGTGTATGGAGCACTCTCAGCTTGTGTACAAACCGACTTGAAATATATCAACGCCTACTCTTCAGTAAGCCACTGTGGTTTGGTGTTGTTTGCTTTGTTAATGATGACCCAAACTTCTTGTACGGGTGCTATCTTACAAATGCTTTCACATGGTTTGATGACAGCCTTGTTCTTTGCGCTTATTGGTATGATTTATGGTAGAACTCATACACGCGACGTACGCAAGTTAGGTGGTTTAATGAAGATTATGCCTTTCTTAAGTGTAGGTTATGTTATTGCAGGTTTGGCTAACTTAGGTTTGCCTGGCTTCTCTGGATTTGTGGCAGAGATGACCGTCTTTATCGGTTCGTTTGCCAATAACGACCTCTTTCACCGCTCTGCAACCATTATTGCATGTACCTCTATCGTTATTACAGCGGTATACATTTTACGTGTAGTAGGTAAGATACTTTATCAAAAGGTTGCCGATCCACATTACTTGGAGTTAACCGATGCTACTTGGGATGAGCGTGTTGCTGTGATATGTCTTATCTTCTGTGTTGCCGGACTTGGTATTGCACCGCTTTGGGCAGATAATGTTATCAGAGATGCAGTAGGTCCTATTCTGATGAATATAATCCACTAATGAAATTAAGAAAATGAATTACAGTCAATTTCTACAAATGATGCCTGAGGTATCGCTCGCTGCTATCTTGGTTATCACGTTTATAGTCGACTTCTGTTCGGCACAGAAGGTACGTACGCTTACACCCACCGATCGCCGCCGTTCGTGGTTTAATCCACTGGTTTGCGTACTTATGTTTGTACATATATTGCTGAATATATTGCCTACCGCATCTACAACTCTCTTTGCAGGAATGTATACCACATCGCCTTCTATAGGAGTTATTAAGACGATAATGGCATTTGCCACACTCATTGTGCTCATACAATCTCGTGAATGGCTATCGCGCAATGATACAGCATTTAAGGAGGGAGAGTTCTATTTGCTTACCTTATCTACCTTGTTAGGTATGAACTTCATGGTAAGTGCCAATCACTTTTTGCTCTTCTTCTTAGGTTTAGAGTTGGCGAGTGTACCTATGTCATGCTTAGTGGCATTAGACAAATATCGCCACCATTCAGCAGAAGCTGCTGCTAAGTTTATACTTACCGCAACATTCTCAAGTGGTGTAATGCTCTATGGTATTAGTTTTGTCTATGGAGCTGCAGGTACTCTCTACTTTGATGATATAACAGCGCAGCTTACAGCCACACCTCTTACCATCTTAGGCATGGTGTTCTTCTTTAGTGGGTTAGGCTTTAAGATAAGTTTGGTGCCATTCCATTTTTGGACAGCCGACACCTATCAGGGTGCGCCTACTACCGTTACAGGTTATTTGTCGGTAGTAAGTAAGGGCGCTGCTGCCTTTACGCTTTGCGCTATCTTGATGAAAGTGTTTGCTCCAATGGTAGAATACTGGCAATATATGTTGTACATTATTGTTGTACTCTCTATTACCGTAGCCAATCTCTTTGCCATACGCCAAAGTGATTTGAAGCGTTTCATGGCATTTAGTTCTATCTCTCAAGCCGGATACATCGTATTGGCCATTGTTGGTAATTCTGCAATGAGTGTGGCTTCTCTTACGTTCTATGTACTTATTTACGTAGTAGCTAACCTCTCTGTATTTACTATTATTGCAGCCGTAGAAAATCATAACGGTGGCACAGTAGAGATGGACAGTTACAATGGATTGTACAAAACCAATCCAAAGTTAGCTTTCCTAATGACTTTAGCTTTATTCTCATTGGCAGGTATTCCTCCTTTTGCAGGTATGTTCTCTAAGTTTTTTATCTTCATGGCAGCTGTTAAAAATGCCAACTTAGGTACACAAGTAGGAGCATGGGCATATATCGTGCTGTTCATAGCATTGATTAACACCGTTATATCTCTGTACTATTATCTGCTAATTGTAAAGGCTATGTACATTAATAAGAACGACAATCCTTTGCCTACATTCAAGAGCCATGCCAATACCAAGTTGGCTTTGGCTTTATGTACGGTAGGTGTGTTGCTCTTTGGTGTATGCTCATTGGTATTCAATTGGATACATACTGCTGCCGTAGCGATGTAATACAAACGATTATTCCATATAAAAAAAACTCTGCCAAATTTCTGTTTATAAATTTGGCAGAGTTTTTTTTTTGAATGTTTTCTAACAAATTACTTCCCGTTTATTTCCTTCTCTTTCAGCAAACCATGTCGATAAGCATATAATAAATCTTCAAGATGCTTTATTTGTTGCTTTAGTTCTGCACCTTTATCCGTATCGGCCACCAACATTCGTTGGGTGCTCATCTCTACAATTTGCGTTGTTCCAATAATGTCAGTTCCACGCTGTATGGCATCTTCTGTACTAGTAAAAGGTTCGTGTTGTACCAACTGAAAGCCACGACTATGGTATACCAAGGTATAACCAGCAATGCCTGTTTCTTTGTGATAGGCTTGAGAAAAGCCACCATCTATAACCATTAGCTTGCCATTTGCCTTAATAGGATTCTCTCCATTCATTACATGAACAGGAACATGCCCATTGATAATATGTCGAGTAGAACCCTTTACCTCAAATGCATCCAATATGTTATCCACAATATCTTCACGATCACGTAGCTTAAAATAATTGCCTTTCTCTTCGTGGTGCGTTTCTTTTTCTGCTATGAAGTAGCGTTCAAAGGTAGCCATCTTTGACTTGTTGAACAATGGGCTGTTAGGCCCCGACCACAAATACAAGAAATAATCAATGCTATATTGCTTCTCTTCGTCATCTGCATCGTGCTGGAAAGCTGTACGGATAAGCATACCTGTTTGGTGCATAAGTTGTTTGCCAGCATATTTCTTGCCAGGATAAATCTCCACTTCTCTTAATGTTCCATCCTCGTTTAATGGGATAGAAGCATGGAAAAGTAAGTTGCCGTTGCAAATATTGTACATACATCCGTGTTGAAGCAATAGTTTCATGTGCTTGTGCAGCTTCTCATTTACTGTAAAAGAGTGGTGCAATCTGTTCATCAATTCTTGTTCTTCGGGAGTTAACTCATTGGGATGCTCGGGATTGATGGTTGGAAAATAGTTACTTTTTAGTTGATATTCTTTACCTTCCAACAGGATAGTTCCCTTTTCATAATTGATAAAGTTAAACAATCCTCTGTTTTTCATCTTCCATTCTGGATGTTTCTCAAATAATTGAGCTTCTTCCTTAAACTGTATAATGGCAATGGCTTTGTGCATGAGAGCCGTAAGTCGAAGCGTCTTTTCGTCTATTTCTTTAGATCCACCCGATAGTTTTGGATAAAATTCCTCGCACGGATCATCTCCATAAGTTTCAATAGCGAATGTTGCCAATGGCACAAGATTGATACCATAGCCTTCTTCCAAAGTAACTAAGTTAGCATAGCGAAGCGATAAGCGTATTACGTTGCATATACAAGCATTGTTACCTACGCTTGCTCCCATCCACAAAATGTCATGATTTCCCCATTGTATATCCCAGCTGTGATAACGCTTCATGGTGTCCATAATGATGTGTGCACCAGGTCCGCGGTCGTAGATATCTCCTAAAATGTGTAGTTGATCTATAGCAAGACGCTGTATAACGTGCGCCAAAGCAATGATGAAATCATCAGCACGACCAGTTGATATAATTGTTTCAATAATCACATTATAATAAGCCGTCTTGCTACTGGGGCCTCCATTTTCATTAAGTAGTTCTTGTATGATATAGTTAAAATCTTTTGGAAGGGCCTTGCGAACCTTAGAACGAGTGTACTTACTTGATACATCACGGCATACCAAAACCAGTTGGTGTAAGGTAATGTGATACCAGTCGTATATATCTTCTTCGGTAGTCTTAACCAACTCCAGCTTTTGTTCAGGGTAGTAAATTAGCGTGCAGAGCTCTCGTTTCTCATTTTCGCGCAATGTATTGCCAAACAACTCGTGCACCTTTCGTTTGATATTACCCGAAGCATTCTTTAATACATGCTGAAAGGCTTCATATTCACCATGAATATCAGCCAAAAAATGTTCAGTTCCTTTTGGTAGATGCAATATGGCTTGCAAGTTAATAATCTCTGTGCTTGCCTCTGCAATGGTAGGAAATGTTACCGATAATAGTTCTAAATATTGTAAATCTTGTTTGCTAAAATGTTTATATTCCATTTATATCTTTTTGTTTATACATATTTTGTAGCGTTTTTGTTGATAACCGCTTTTATTTTTTTTGTTTCTTTATCATCTAATGTGTTCATGGGCATAAATCCTTCTGTCAGTTCATAATCATCGCTTAGAATTTGTAAAATGTGCGATGTGAATTTATCTTCATGTAACCTAAATATCATATTTTTTAGTAAATCCTCATCATAATCTACTGTCAACAACGATATAGATAACTTTTTTAGTGAATCACTTGATATATTTTTTCTGTGATATTGATAACGTACATAAAGTAAAAGTTCGCAAAACTTATGCTCAAGTGTATGCTCTTTATCAATACGGTCTACTCGTTCGGCAATTTGTTTCCTTATTTTCTCGTCATGTCTTTCTATCGTATGCTGATATATTTTTAAGATTTTACCTATACATTCTTCTGCAGTAATGCTGTTAGAGATGATAGGATTACGTACCACTTTTACCTGGTTATTCCATTTTTTTTGTTCAATGGCTTGTTTCTCCAGTTCGCCCCATGCCACCACCGTGTTAGCTTTTTGCGTACTTATTTTTTGTGAATATATCTTAGATAGACTCATATGCGTGTACTGCCAATGCAGCCACCATGGTGCTAATTCGCCCAAAGGTGAATAAACCGTGGGTATAAGCAAACGGTGAGCTTGTATTAAATGTTGTGCTGTCTTAGCATTCCATGCACCAAATACATGAATAAGCGTAGGAAACTTATCCGTGAGATGAATATCCTCGTTGGCAGTAATTCCTGCTTTCAGCATTTCAAAATATTGCAGATAAAGTGGCTGCTCAGCTATCTTTGCCGGCATATACAATTGTACATTCATAGCTATAGCTTATGGCTGGTAAAATCATTTTGGTTGGCTCGTTGGTATCTTATCTTATACATCACAATTCTCCATATTTTGGTAGGTTCGTAAAAAAGTACTCTCCAAACCGAAATATTAGGCAGAAAGAATTTTAATGCAGCTTTGAAACTTAGTACCCTTAATATAATTGTCAGCACCAATGCCACTCCTGCTATAGCTGTTAATAACCAGTTATAGGTTAAGATAGCATAAATCATTGCGGCTATAATGCCTATATAAGATAAGTGTAACATAAAGGTATCCATGAAATGTAGTAACTTTATGCACTGTGAGTGTTTTAACAATGGGCGAGAGGCAATAGCAAACAAATGTTTGTTGCGCCATTGCCTTTTCGTAGGAACATCTTCTATCACCCATGCTTCTGGGGCAATGCAAATAGGGTTAGTGCCTTTTTCTGCATACTTGTTTACTATAAAGTCATATTCGCCTCGTAACAATTGCAGGTTACCACGAAATCCTTCTGCTTTAATAAATGCTTTCTTTCTAAATATTAAGTTGCATGAGTTGGTACGATAAGCTGTTCCGTGAGCAGCCTGATGTAGCAAATAAAGCTCATCGTACAAACGTTCTACCTGATAATGCTTAGGGGTATCGGCTTCGTATAAAGAATAGCCCAACACTAAATGTGCGTTATTGTTACATTGTTTTGCTATATGTTGCAGCCAAAGTTTGCTCGCAGGTTCGCTATCAGCATTGAGCAAAACAATCCATTCGTATTTAGCAGCCTTTACACCTAAGGTAATTGATAACTTTTTTCTGCTCATATACCGCGATGAAGTTGGGATAAAGGTAGCGTAAAGATGCGGATTGTTGCTCAAGCGTGTCAATACGTCTTCTGTATCATGATCGCCTTGTTCGGCTACCACTACTACTTGAAACTCTCCATCAAATTCTTGTTCAAGCAACTTTGGCAAATGTTTTTCCAAATCTTGAGCCTGATCGTGAGCGGTAACTAAAACCGTTATACCCTTTACTTGACTGTTATTGGTTTTTGAGAAAGCAGTCTCATACTTAGTTTGTATTTGTTGTACATCAGAGTTCTCCGTATCTTCATCTTCGTGTTGATTGGAAAGATGCAGCAAATGCAAGTCTCTTCTAAATCTAAAAAATGGATTGAAGAGGGGAGAAAGCACAGCTATGAGTAATATCGCTATACCATAAATAATGGTTATCTCATTGAATAATGTCATATTATCCTTATATATTCTATGAAAGCTTTAATCTTGTATAATTCTTAATAAGTATTTATAAGCGGATATTTACTATCCGTTGATTGTTGTTTTTGAGTAATGTTGAAAAAAAAATAACATAAGCATTTTTTGATTTTTTATATAGAGGTGCATAACAATGTTGCTGAATGTAAGTCCAAAAAGGGCTATATAGTATAGCGTATGACTTATCTTTATGCCATTGTGTATAAACTCTATAGTAAAACAATTGCTCCTGTAAGGGGTGAATAATGATATATAAAAAGTAAGGATCGTCTTGTGTAATCCCTTTAGGGCTTTGTTGCTCCAGTTATTTTTTCTTACTACTTATTTTTATCTTTATAGAAGAGCTTGTGGCTAAGTGATAGCAATGCTTTCTTTTTATCGCAAGCATTTACCAAGAATGATATATTATAGTTGCTGCCACCATATGAAATCATACGAACAGGAATATCCTGCAATGCCTCTAATACCAATGTCTCAAATCCAACATTGTTCCATGACAAATCGCCAACAACGCAGATAATACACATATCATGGTCTACCGTAACAGTACCAAACTTTTTCAGTTCGTCTTCAATCTCGTCCAAATGAGTAGTATTGTCTATGGTTACCGATACACCCACCTCGCTGGTTGTAATCATATCAATAGGTGTTTGGTAACTCTCAAATATATCGAATACCTTTCTTAAAAAGCCAGTTGCCAAAAGCATTCTCGATGATTTAATTTTAATGGCGATAATATTATCCTTAACGGCAACAGCTTTTATTTTACCATGCTCTATCTCATTGTTTATTAATGTACCAGGAGCATCTGGCTCAAGTGTATTCTTTAGTCGAACAGGTATACCAGCATATTTGGCTGGTTGCACGCAAGTAGGGTGTAAAATCTTTGCTCCGAAGTATGCCAATTCAGCTGCTTCTTCAAAGTTGAGCTGCTTTACGGCCTCCGTCTTTTCCACTACTCGTGGGTCATTGTTGTGCATACCATCAATGTCGGTCCATATATCAATTTCGTCAGCAGGTAAGGCTGCTCCAATGAGTGATGCTGTATAATCAGAACCTCCGCGCAATAAGTTATCTATTTCGCCATATGCATTGCGACAAATAAAACCTTGCGAGATGTATATTTGGTAGTTTTTGTTCTTGTTCATGAGTACAGACAACTTTTCTTGTATGTACGAAGTATTAGGGTCGCCGTTCTTGTCTGTGCGCATAAAGTCGAGTGCTGGCAGCAATATGGTTTTCACTCCCTTTTCTTGCAGATAGTTAACAGCCATGTTGGTGCTTATTATTTCGCCTTGGGCTACAATACATTTCTCTTCAAAAGACGTAAAGAAGTCTTTGGTAAATGACCGTAGGTAGTTAAATTCTTCATTCAAAAAGTTTTTTGTTTTTTGCTTATATTCATTGGTAGAATATAATGCTTCTATATGTTTTATATATTTGCATTCCAAAGAGTTGATAAGAGCATTTGCATCAGCTGTATTTTTTTTGTATAGATAGTTGGCTATCTCAATTAATGTATTGGTGGTGCCCGACATAGCCGAAAGCACAACAAAGGTAGGCTCGCCCGATTTTGTGATGAGCGATGCTACATTTTTTATTCTTTCTGGCGAACCAACAGAGGTTCCTCCAAACTTCATTACTTTCATAAGAATCAATATTTACATGTATTTATGTAAAGTAAAGGTGCAGATAATTATAACCCTTTTCTGTCTTCATCGGCTTCTGTTTCTGCATCTTGTGCTATATCTGTTTTGTTATATGCGTTAGTAATTTCCCTCAAACATCCCTCTTGTGCTTGGTAAACTATTCCAGGAAATTTGTCGAGAAGCGGTATATTGTGTGTAGACATCACTACAGCAGTACCTGTTTGGGTAATATTTTTGAGCAATTGTATAATGCTGTTAGCTGTTTCTGAATCAAGATTACCAGTAGGCTCATCTGCTATAATTATTTTAGGATGGTTGAGCAGAGCCCTTGCTATAGCAATACGTTGTTGCTCACCACCCGATAGTTCGTGTGGCATTTTTTCTTTTTGCTCCAGCATATTTACGGCAGTTAGCACTTCGTTTATGCGCAGGTTCATATCTTTCTTATTGTTCCAGCCAGTAGCACGCAATACAAATTTCAAGTTTTTATAGATACTTCTGTCGTTTAGTAGTTGGAAATCTTGAAAAATAATACCCATTTCTCGCCTTAATCGAGGTATCATTTTTCGTTTAATATGTATCATGTCTCTGCCTAACACTTCTGCCTGTGAAGCTGTTTCGGCATCAATGTCTAGTTCGCCATACATGGTTTTTAGCAACGAGCTTTTACCAGAGCCTACTTTACCTATTATATAGATAAATTCGCCTTCAGAAACATGAAAGCTAACATCGTTTAAAACTAATGTATCAGCTTGATATATATTAACTTTCTGATAGTTTACTAATATTTTATTTGTATCTTCTTGTTGATTCATGTTTGTACTGTTTTGATAGTGAGTAAATTGCTCGCTGCTAATTATTGCAAAGATAACTAATTTATTTTGTATAGCGTGCATGCTTTAATTAAATTAAATATGTTGCTTGCCTTTTTTGTTTTTCAACTTGATAGGTAAAGTAATAATAGCAAAAATATTACCTGTATTAATGAGTTTATGGCATTGGCCTTATATGAGGGGGGGGTATAAATTACCACTGTAAAGTTTTTTTATGTCAGTGTTTTTACGTTTTGTCATCTTGTGGACTATTTTTGGTTCAATTCTCTTGTTCGTTCAGTAGTATAGCTCACTATATTCCTTCACTCACAAGAAAATTTACCTCAAAAATAGTCTCACAATCTGTCAAAGCTAATTTATAGAACCGCCCATAAAATTATTTGCTACTTACAGGTGTATGGCTTTATACCCAGAGCGCATAGCGCAATTGCATGGTGGAAAGCTCCTATGTGGGGTATAACTATGTAGCTCTTTCTGTTTTTTTTCTCAACTTTGTTTTTTTTATGCTATCTAAACCAATAACTACTCAAGTTATTTTTTTTCCAACATTATTTCAATCTTTTTTTTTTGTCCTAAAAAATGATAATAAAAAGGGTTTTCTATTTTCTTTGAAATAGAAAAAAAATACTATACACATGGTGTACTTTGCTATGTTTATTGTACAGGTAAAATGTTGTTTCACTATAAATGATGGATATTGGGGGGTAATTTGCATGAGTTTGTTTGGATATATTATGCAAATTGAGACTCAAAAGCATGGAGGAGGGTAGAATAGAAAGGCTTATAAAGGCACAAATAGGGGTGTAATAATGCCTAAAAAGAAAATGTAATAATCATAAAATGTTGATTATTAAACTAATATATATATATAGGCTTTTTGCAATATTTTCAGAGAATGGAACGGTTAATAGGAAATATGAGCTGTATAAAAGGCTGTTTGTTATTTTTTTTGATTGCCTGTACGAAGAATAATGCTGGTAGCACCAATGGTAAATAGGGTACCATCTTGGATAATTCTTCGTTCACGATTGCCTAAAATTTCGTTATGAACAAATGTGCCAGTATTGCTGGGGCCGTCACTTAACTCATATTTTAGTTGCCCTTGTTTGTTCTTAGAAACTCTGATACGACAGTGGGTTGTGTCAATACTGGGGTCGGTTGTTTCAATAGGGCAGTTGATTTCGTTTCCATAAGCATAGCGTCCTATAATGTTATTGCCTAAGTGCAAGGGGATAATTTGCTTATAGTGAAATATGTTTTCTATTACAACGATAGTTCCGAAGTCTTCTTTTTTTACATCTTCTTTAGTGGGGGTATTGCTTTGTTTATCTTTAATTTTAGATATGCCCAGCTTTATTCCGAACCGTTTGTTACAGTTTGGACATTGAAAAAATAACGATTGGCTGTTAGCGTATTTTGTTTCGTCGAATGTAATGTATTTTTTACACTTGGGGCATTTTATTCTTTTCAAAGCAATAATTTGTGGAGATAATATAAATAATTGTTTGTATGGATAAGTTCGTTCTTATCTGTCTTATTTTGTAATCTTGGTAACCCAACCCTCTACAAATACCTTGTTGTGCTGTAAACTGTTGAGAGCTTTATAGGCAGATTTCTCAGTTGGATAGTTACCATAAATAACTTTTGTATTTTTATGGGTAGTATATACCTGTGCATTGGTTAAACCTTGCTTTTGAAGCTTGTCTACATATACTGTTGCATTGCGCACAGTAACTCTGCTGGCTAATACGATGGCATAAAAAGTTTCAGCTGTGTTTTCTGCTTCTTTTTCGATAGTAGGCTCTTTTGTAAGAGCTTTTGGTGCAGGCTTTTCTGTAACCTTATGGCTGGCTATGGCTGGTTTTGTAGTTTTGGTAACCTGCATTGCCTTTGTTGTTACATCCTTAGGCATAATACGGCACAATAAGTTTGTATCAATTTGCCCAAACATGGCTGCATTGTTTTGGGTTTCTTTTAGGGTAGAAGGGAATAAGAGAAATGCTACTATTGCTAGGCATGCAGCTGCTAAATTGCGTAGATAGCTAACCTTTATTTCAATGGTTTTATTTTTTCTTAGCTCTTCTGATGTTGTTATAGCCGTGTTATTGCATTTTTGTTCAGACAGTACAGCTTTGTTAGCTATCTTATCTTCTTTCTCTATATGTTGTTCGGTAACTTGCTTTTGTGATAAAGTGCAGGTAGATAGTGTAGCGGACAAAGGTTTTATCTCTAAAGAATTTAGTCCGTAAAGAGATGGGGTTAAGATGCCAGCTTCGCAAGGATTGAACGTATAGTTGCCATCTTGTTGATAATACAGGATACCTATGTCGTTCATCTCGTACGAGCCTTCATTAGCTAAGTGTTGTTTTACCTCGGTAATCTCACTCTCAATGCGACGCAAGGCTTCGGGGTAACTAATATCGTACACATCAACGTACGATTGCACTAACAGAGAATCGTTAATGGTAAGCTGTGGATTGAAACCTATCGTCCGTAGGGGAGGATAGTACATAGCTTGATTTTCTTCATAGTGTGCTTCTACATGATGAGCCATAAACCCACCAAAATTAGGGACAATTACGCAATCATTGTCCAAAAGAAGAATTTCAATATGTCTCTCTAATTCAATCATGTTTGCAAAAGTATAGTTTTTTTACGAATAAGACAACTAATTAAACTAAAAAAAAGTTACTATAAAATTAAACTTATATTTGTTTTGCTCGTATATAAAAAAATGTTATCTTTGCTTGCGGTAAGATATATTTTCAACAGAATATGAATTATACAGAAACCTCTATAAAAGGAGTGTGGGTTATTGAGCCTAAAGTGTTTAATGACGCTCGAGGTTATTTTTTTGAGGCTTGGAAGCAAGTAGAGTTTGATGAAAAGATAGGGCATGTTGATTTTATTCAAGATAATGAGTCAAAATCATGTTATGGTGTATTGCGCGGATTGCACTACCAAAAAGGAGAGTTCTCTCAGGCAAAGCTGGTGAGAGTAATTAAAGGTAAGGTATTGGATGTAGCAGTAGATTTGAGAAAATCGTCACCTACCTTCAAAAAGTATGTTGCTGTAGAGCTGAGTGAAGATAACAAGCGACAATTTTTTATACCTCGTGGCTTTGCTCATGGCTTCTTAGTATTGAGCGATGAAGCTATTTTTACTTATAAGGTGGATAATGTTTACGCTCCTGTTTATGAGGCTGGCATACGTTGGGATGATGAAGAGTTAAATATACAGTGGCCTATAGACCCTGCAAAGGTTATAAGTAGTGAAAAAGATTTGAAGGCTTGTGCTTTGAAGAATGCTGAATTATTTGAGTAAAGGTAAACCTATTTTTTATTTATGAGGTATCTCTTTGTTATATAGAATAATCTCTGAAATCATGCAAAGAATTTTATACATATCTATGCGTTTGGTAGTTTTATCAACAGTTTTGCTGGTAGTTTTTAGCGGTTGCAAAAATAGGCAGAACGCTCCTGTTAAGATTGTTGAGCAGGAAGATATGCAGGCTAAAAAAATGCTACAAGGTATTTGGGTGCCTGATGATGAGGAGAGTGTGGCTTTTAAGGTAAAAGGAGATACCATTTATTATCCTGACTCTACTAGCGTTCCTGTAGCGTTTAAGATTATAGGCGACTCACTGGTTTTGCGAGGAGCTTCTGTAACTAAGTATGCTATTGTAAAGCAGTCGGCTCACTTGTTCGTTTTTAAAAACCAGTATGGTGATGTGGTTCGCTTGGTAAGGAGTGCTGATCCAGACGATAATTATTCGTTTAAAATCAAATCACCAGTTATACTTAATCAAATTAATCAAAAAAAAATAATAAAAAGGGATACTGTAATTGTTTATAAAAAAGAACGTTATCATTTATATGTTCAAGTAAACCCTACTACTTATAAAATTATAAAGAGTACCTATAATGATGAAGGTGTAGAGGTAGGTAATATTTATTACGATAATATTGTTCATGTGAGTGTGTATAATGGTAATGTTTGTCTTTTTTCAAAAGATTTTCATAAACAAGAATTTAAGTCGTATATTCCTCAACCTTATTATAGTCAGTGTATTCTTTCGGATATTTTCTTTGGCAAACTTACTGCCAAGGGGGTAGCTTTTAATGCTTCTCTTCCTATACCAGATTCTACAACAAGTTATGTTATCAATATATTTATATCGTTTAAAGGAAAGTTGAAAATGAGCATTTGAGATGTGAAACTAAAAATGTGAGATGTAAAAAAAATCGTTTAAATTAGCGTTTTCACATCTCACATTTTTATTTTCTCTTTTTATACCCCTTGGTATTCTTTGTTTTGTATTACTTGTTCATACAATACTTTTTGAGGATTTCTCGCAGAATGAATGATATAACGGAAGTTGAATTGTGCCTCTTTTAATTTATTAATTGAGGTATTGTTTTTTATTTCTTTGATTAAAAATTTTCGCAATATTTGTTTGTGTTGGTTAATTGCTTGCTCATTATCTAATGCTCCAATGAAAGTACAGAAGTATTGGTAGGTATGAGAATCTTTGTCAAATGTTACGCTGTCGGTTCGTGTATTGTTTATAACAGGTGTAGGACAGCATCGTTGAGTGTACTCTTTGGCTTCGCGTACACACTGATCTTCTAAACTTTCTTGGCAAGCAGTAATTGTAAAAGCAACAGCGATTAACAAAAATAGTTTTTTCATTTTTACTCGTTTTTTTATTTACTGCAAAGTTACAAAGATTTTACTAAAATTACGGAGCTTATGTGGTAGATGTAAAAATAATTGGTTATCTTTGCAAATAATTGGTATCTTTTGATTTGTGAATAGGGTAGCTATCACGTATCTTATTGTTGCATATCAATATAAATAAGATTGCCAAGTATAGGTAGAAGCTTGTTTTTACTATAGGGCGATTCTATAAATTAGCTTTGACAGATTGTGCGACTATTTTTGAGGTTGATTTGTTTGTGAGTGAAGGGGTATAGCGAGCTATACTACTGAACGAACAAGCAAATAGAACCAAAAACGGAGCAAGCCAAATACAATCAAACTTGTTTGAATTGTTGAGGCGCAGCCTGTTTTATATAAAAAG
>CAMQBR010000028.1 GCA_946999045.1 uncultured Prevotella sp. | reverse complement strand
GTTATGCCTTCATTTCTTACTATATCTTCCTCTCCTCAAGTGATTCCGTTGGGGTTCGAACCCAAGACCCACAGCTTAGAAGGCTGTTGCTCTAATCCAACTGAGCTACGGAACCTTAAACTGATTGCAAAGGTAATCATTTTAACTGAAAATAAAGCAATATTTATAAATTATTTTTTTTTATAAATTACGCTTTTAACTGTTCATATAGAAAATATGCCGATAAAAGGAGTAAGTCTACCAGATTTTTATTTGTACCCTTACATATTATCTTTTAATTTTATATTTCTTTACACGATACTAAATCGTGTGTTTTTACAACAAAAAAATAACTTTTTATTAACCAATAACTTATAAAAACATATAATTTAAAAGTAGCGGAATTAAGAGTATATATTTTTTTTATCTATTTCTTTCTAACTTTCAATGCAAATTTGTATCTTTGTAAAAACGATTAAATAGAATGAAGCAAATAATTATACTTTTACTCATGTCTACCTTTTGTTTAGGTAATATCACTGCACAAAACAAAGAGAAGAAGAAAAAGGCTGCCCCTCCCGTAAAAATAGAAAAGACAGACAAAAATGTTCTTTTCGAAACGATGCTCTCTGGTACAGCAAAAGTGATGTTCATAGATAGTATGGTGGTTAATAAGCATGACTTTTTCAATCACATTCCAATGAGCAAAGAGGCTGGAACATTATCAGAAGAAAATGGATTTTTTACCTATACCAACGAATTGGCTAATCATAAAATATTTGCACAAGCTGATAGCATCTATGGTAGTCAACTCTATTCTACTGACCTACTAGGAGGTGTTTGGAGTAAACCCAAACTTCTTTCAGAATTAAATAAGGATATAGATCATTGCAACTATCCTTTCTTATTATCAGATGGCCTTACATTGTTCTTTGCAGCTAAAGGCAAACAGAGTATGGGTGGCTATGATATCTTTATGACAAACTTTAATGAAGATAAAGGTACTTTCTACAAACCAAAGAATTACGGATTTCCTTTTAATTCTACTGCTAACGATTATCTTATTGCTATCGATGATCTTTATAACTTAGGTTGGTTGGTAAGTGATAGGTTTCAGCCAAAAGATAAAGTTTGTATCTATACTTTTGTTCCTACAGAAGAACGACAAAATTTTGAGACAAGTCCTGTTAGTGAAGGCAAATTAAAAGCTTACGCTAAGCTAACAAGCATAAAAGATACATGGATTTTTGGCGACAGAAAGGCTGCTATGCAACGATTAAACAAGTTGATGAAGCGACGTTTTCAAACAGATCGCCAATCACTTCTATTCTTCCCTATTAACGATAACGTTGTTTATACAAAGAAAGATGACTTTAAGAGTAAGAAGGCTCAGCTATTATTTACACAACTGCTTGAAAAACAAGAAAAAGTGGAGAAGGATGAAAATAGCTTAAAACAATTAAGAGAACAATATACAAAGGCTGATAAACAACAGATGCAAAGTGCTATTCTACAAGCAGAGCTACATATAATGCAACAGCATATAAAACTAAAAACTTTAGAGAAAGGAATAAGAAACGAAGAAAACAAATTATTAACCAAATAAATAAACACACAAATGGAAAAAAGATATTTTGCTGAATCAGAACTTATTATCAATAATGATGGTAGCATTTTTCACTTACATGTAAAGCCCGAACAACTTGCTGATAAAGTAATATTGGTAGGCGATCCTGGACGTGTAAAGACAGTTGCTGCACATTTTGAGAACATAGAATGCAATATACAAAACCGCGAATTTAATACAGTTACTGGTACTTATAAAGGTAAACGCATTACCGTTGTAAGCACAGGTATTGGATGTGATAACATTGACATTGTGGTAAATGAACTGGATGCACTGGCTAATATAGACTTTAAGACACGCTATCAAAAGCCAAAGATAACGTCTTTAACCTTAGTTCGCATCGGTACTTGTGGCGGATTGCAGGAATTTACACCAGTAGGCACCTACATTGCAAGTGAAAAGAGTATTGGTTTTGACGGATTATTAAACTATTATGCAGGACGAAATGATGTTTGCGATTTAACTTTTGAGGAAGCATTTACCAAACACATGAGCTGGAACAAACAAAAAGGTGCGCCATACGTAATTGATAATGACAGAGAAATCTTAAACCGCATTGCTCACAAAGATATGGTGCGTGGTGTAACAATTTCATGTGGCGGTTTCTTTGGTCCACAAGGAAGAGTACTGCGTATACCTTTGGCTGACCCAAATCAGAATGAGAAGATAGAAAACTTCGAATATAATGGTTACCATATTACCAACTTTGAAATGGAAAGCAGTGCACTTGCTGGCTTATCAAAACTAATGGGACATAAAGCTTTAACTTGCTGTATGGTAATAGCTAACAGACGTGCGTTAAAGGCTTATATAGAATATAAAAATTCTATTGATGGCTTAATAAAAATAGTTCTCGACAGAATTTAATAGAAAAAAATAGAATGTCACTAATGCAACAAACAAATCAAATAAAAGTAAAAAACGATATAATAACCCATCAAGAAGATACTATTTGCGCCTTAGCAACACCTTCGGGTGGTGCTATAGGCATTATTCGTATATCAGGTTGCAGAGCTATTGAACTGACAGACAAAGTTTTTTATTCGTCCACAAACAAGAAGTTATGTGCTGCCAAAGCTCAAACCTTGCATTATGGATACATCAAAAACAAGCAACAAGAAATAATAGATGATGTGCTCATATCTGTTTTCAGATCGCCACATTCTTACACAGGCGAAGATTTGGTAGAAATATCTTGCCATGGCTCGCATTACATTCTACGTTCTATCTTAGAATTATTAATTAAGGTTGGATGCCGACAAGCTCAACCAGGAGAATACACCCAGCGTGCTTTCCTCAACGGAAAAATGGACTTAAGTCAGGCTGAAGCTGTTGCTGATTTAATAGCATCTACCAACAAGGCTTCGCATCATGCAGCCATGAGTCAGCTAAAAGGTAATTTCTCCAATGAATTGTCTACACTTCGTAATGAATTATTGAAGATGACATCACTGGTAGAGCTTGAGTTAGACTTCAGTGATCACGAGGAATTGGAGTTTGCTAACAGGGGAGAATTACTAGCATTGGCAACAAAGATAGACAAAAGAATTACTACCCTCGCCCACTCATTCGAGACAGGAACAGCAATAAAACAAGGTATTGCTACAGCAATAGTAGGAAAGACGAACGTTGGAAAAAGTACCTTGCTCAACCAATTGTTACACGAAGATAAAGCCATTGTGAGCAAAATCCATGGCACCACGCGCGATATTATTGAAGATACCACCGAGATAAACGGAATTACCTTTAGATTTATTGATACAGCTGGCATTAGAAAAACAAGCGATGAGATAGAAAATCTTGGCATTGAGCGTACGTATCAAAAAATAAAAGAAGCAAAAATTGTGCTATGGGTCATGGACAAAGTTCCTACAAAAGAGGATGTTAATGATATTTTATCACACATTGGTGTTAAGAAAATCATTGCTGTTTACAATAAAATTGATTTAGCAAATGATGAAAATCAAACCGCAATCATATCTAACATTCTTCCATTGCCCATCACAACGCTTTATATTTCAGCCAAATGTGGTACAAATATCACCCTATTAGAAACCGAATTATACAAAGCAGCCAATGTACCAGAGATAACCGAAAACGATGTTATCGTAACGAGTGCCCGTCATTACGATGCTCTGTTGCGTTCGCACAAAAGTATTTCTCGCATTATAGAAGGATTAAATCTCAATCTTTCAGGCGATTTACTCAGCGAAGAACTTCATATGTGCCTTGAACAATTAGCAGAAATTACAGGAGGACTTATCACCACAAATGAGGTGCTTCACAATATCTTTAAACATTTCTGCATCGGAAAGTAACTATCCTTTAAGGCCAGTTTCATAAATTACACCGTATTTTGTAAATAATTTTTATGAAATACGTTTTGTTATCTTTTTATAGAAAACAGGCTACAACTCAACAATTCAAACGAGTTTGATTGTATTCGGCTTGCATTGTTTTGGGCTCAAAAATAAGTTAAAAATCTAACAAAGCTAATTTATAGAACCTGCCTTAAGCATATAGAAGTAAAAGATTGCAAACATATTTACATCACATATAAATACTGAAACATGGAAATAAAGAAGGCGGAATTTGTACTCTCTGCTCCTACACTGAGCAAATGTCCACAAGATAACAAAATAGAATACGCATTTATAGGCAGATCGAATGTTGGAAAATCTAGCCTTATTAATATGCTTTGCAACCATAAGGGGTTAGCTAAAACGTCGGCTACACCTGGTAAAACATTACTCATCAATCACTTTTTTATTAACGATGAATGGTATTTGGTAGACCTTCCTGGCTATGGTTTCGCCAAACGTTCAAAGAAAATAAAGGACGAAATCCAAAAAATGATTAGCTCTTATATCTTGCATCGCAAGCAATTAGTCAACGTGTTTGTACTGATTGACGTTCGACATGAGCAGCAAAAAATAGATAGAGAGTTTATAGATTGGTTAGGAGAAAACCAAGTTCCCTTTACCATTGTTTTTACCAAAGCCGATAAGTTGAATACTCTCAAGGCTAAAGCTAATGCAAAAAAGTGGCTGGAACAATTAAAAGATGTATGGGAAGAGCTTCCTCCATACTTTATTACCAGTTCTGAAAAGCGAACAGGACGTGAAGAACTGTTAGATTATATTGATCAAATTAATCAATCACTCAAAGACTAATGGCTACACAGATACCATATTTAGACGTACAAAACCTCACAAAATCATTTGGCGACTTATTGCTTTTCTCTCATATCTCATTCTCTGTTGCAGAAGGACAGCGTATAGGATTGATTGCACAGAATGGAACAGGCAAGTCTACCCTACTCTCTGTTATTACTGGTAAAGAGGGAAAAGACGAAGGAAGTATTATCTTTAAGAACGATTTAAAAATTGGTTACTTGGAACAAAAGTCTCAATTTGATCCACAGGAATCTGTTCTTGATGCTTGTTTCAATCATCATGGAAACCCAGATAAAATTTTAAAAGCTAAACAAATACTTACACAATTAAGAATAACAGACCTCAACCAACCTATGGGACAGTTGAGTGGTGGGCAGCAAAAGCGTGTAGCTTTGGCTAATGTGCTCATCACTGAACCTGATATGTTTATCCTTGATGAGCCAACTAACCACTTGGATTTGCAAATGGTAGAATGGTTAGAAGGTTATTTGTCAAGAGGAAACAAGACCTTATTAATGGTAACGCACGACCGTTTTTTCTTGAACAAAGTTTGCAATTCCATCTTAGAACTCGACAATCACAATATCTATTCATACAAAGGTAATTACAGTTATTACTTAGAGAAGCGACAAGAGCGCATTGATAATATGCGATCCGAAGTGGCAAGAGCTAATAATTTGTATCGCAAAGAGTTGGAATGGATGAGACGTATGCCACAAGCACGTGGACACAAAGCCCGGTATCGTGAAGATGCCTTCTACGAATTGGAGAAGATAGCTAAGCAAAAAGTAGAAGAACGACAAGTTCGCCTGAAAACTAAAAAAGTATATATTGGTTCTAAAATATTTGAGTGCCAATACGTTTCTAAAGCTTTTGGCGATAAAATCATCTTGAAAGACTTTTATTATAACTTTGCCCGATTCGAGAAGCTCGGCATCATTGGCAACAATGGTACGGGTAAATCTACTTTTATAAAAATGCTTATGGGATTGGTTGAACCTAATGCTGGCAAGTTTGATATAGGCGAAACGGTTAGGTTTGGCTACTTTTCACAAGAGGGATTGCTGTTTGATAAGGAGCAAAAAGTAATTGATGTGGTAACCAATATAGCCGATAACATCAACTTAGGTAATGGAAAGACTCTGTCGGCATCACAGTTTTTGCAGTACTTTATGTTCTCACCCGAACAACAACACAGCTATGTTTACAAGCTCAGCGGTGGCGAATTAAGAAAATTATACTTGTGTACCGTGCTCATGCACAACCCAAATTTCTTAATTCTTGATGAGCCTACCAACGACTTAGACATACAAACTTTGCAGGTATTAGAAGCATATTTGCAAGATTTCCTTGGTTGTGTCATCGTTATCAGCCACGATAGATACTTCATGGACAAGGTCGTAGACCACATCTTAGTATTCAAAGGCAAAGGGGAGATACAAGATTTCCCTGGCAATTACACCCAGTTTAGAGAGTGGAGCAGCTTACAATCGCAAACAAAAAAAACTGAAAAGAAGAAAGAAAACGCTCTAGTAAAGGAACATCATACGCAAAAAAAGAAAAAACTTTCGTACAAAGAAAAGTGCGAATTTGAACAGTTAGAAAAAGAAATAGCACAATTAGAGCAGAATATCAAAACTATTGAAAACGAGTTATGCAGCGGTTCTCTCTCAGTAGATAAGCTTACCGAAAAGAGTAGCTTGCTGCCTAAGCTCAAGGAGAAAGTGGATGAAAAAAGCATGAGATGGTTAGAATTATCTGAATTTGTGTAAAACATATAATCAAGATATGAGTAACACACAAAAAATATAAACTGTGTTTTTTACACAATACAAGTTTTATTTGTAATTTTGTAGCACTTATTTTTAGACTTGTATGACGGAAAAAATTAGAATCAAAGACATTGCAGAGCGAGCAGGTGTATCTGTAGGGACTGTTGATAGAGTTCTACACAACCGACCAAATGTGTCGAAACCAGCCCGAGAAAAGATAGAAAAAGCTCTTGCTGAAATGAACTATCAGCCTAATGTTTATGCCAGTGCGTTAGCTTACAACAAATCTTATATTTTTTATTTAGTTATCCCTAAACACGAATCGGAAGCTTATTGGGAGGAGATAGAAGAAGGAGCAAAGAAAGCTATTGAAACTAGGCGCGACTTCCATATTGAGACAAAAATATTGTATTATGAGCGATTTGATGAAGAATCTTACAATAAAATATCAGTTCAATGCTTAGCCGAAAATCCTGATGGCGTTGTAGTTGTTCCTTCTACACTCGACTTAACCAGACAATTTACAGATAAGCTACATGCGCAACAAATACCATTTGTTATGCTCGACTCATTTATGCCCGACCTTAATCCGCTATCTTTCTTCGGGCAAGATTCTTTCCGCAGTGGCTATTTTGCAGCAAGAGTACTCATGCTCATAGCCAACAAAGAAAAGAAAATTGCACTAATGAAGCGATCTATGGACGGCAGAGTAACCAGCAAGCAACAGGCTAACCGAGAGGTAGGATTTAGGCATTACATGGTTGACCACTATCCCCAAATAGAAATATGTGAAATGAAACTGCCTATGAGTGCCTCGCGTAAGGAATATGATAATATCCTTACCAAATTCTTCAATGAGCATACAGACATTCATCATTGCATTACGTTTGGTTCAAAAGCCCACATTGTAGGTGACTATCTGTTACGTTTTAATAAACGAGAGGTACAAATTATGGGTTATGATATGGTTGATAAAAATGCCGTTTGTCTAGAACAAGGCAGCATATCTTTCCTCATTGCCCAACATGCCTACCAGCAAGGCTATTGTTGTGTAGACACGTTATTCAAAGCTATTGTGTTAAAAAAGAAAGTAAGTCCTATCAACTATATGCCTATCGAACTGCTAACCAAAGAGAATATGAAGTTTTATCGTAGAACGCAGTTATAATTTTTATAAGCATGATTAGTAACAAGAAAGGCATTATAGCTCTTAGTCCACTCATTGTTTTTATCGTTTTATATCTTGTAACATCTATCATTGCACAAGATTTTTACAAGATACCTATTGTTATAGCATTCCTCGTATCAAGTATTTACGCTATAACCATCACACCTCATCATAGTTTATCACAACGCATAGACATTTTTAGTCATGGAGCAGGATCTAAAAAAATCCTGCTCATGATATGGATTTTCATTCTTGCAGGTGCCTTTGCCAATACAGCAAAAGCTATGGGCAGCATTGATGCTATTGTTAATTTAGCATTGTATATCCTACCAAGTAATATGCTATTTGCTGGACTTTTTTTGGCAGCTTGCTTCATCTCACTTGCCATTGGCACCAGTGTTGGCACAATAGTAGCCTTGGTTCCTATTGCTTGTGGCTTAGCCCACTTTACTGGAGTCTCTCTTCCTTTGGTAACAGGTATAGTGGTAGGCGGGTCTTTCTTCGGTGATAACCTCTCGTTTATATCCGATACAACCGTGGTAGCCACCCATACGCAAGGCTGTAAGATGAGCGATAAGTTCAAAGTTAATTCGTTTATTGTCTTTCCAGCTGCCATACTAATCTTGCTTGTATACATCGTTATGGGATTACAAACGCAATCTGCAGCAGAAGTAACTAATATCAATTTACTGAAAGTTGTACCCTATATAGCCGTTCTTGTTACTGCTATTTTAGGCTTGCATGTACTATTGGTACTATTCATTGGCATTATTCTGTCTGCTGGTATCGGATTTCTTGACGGTAGTTACAACATCTTTGGTTGCTTAAAAACCATGAATGATGGTATTTTAAACATGGGCGAACTTATTGTTATCACCATGCTGGCTGGTGGATTGTTAGAGATGATACGCAGAAATGGGGGCATTCATTACATGATAGATAAACTTTCTGCACACATACACAGCAAACGCAAGGCTGAATTTTCCATTGGCTTGCTCATTAGTCTGGTTAATGTATGCACTGCCAACAATACCGTTGCCATTTTAACCGTGGGAAGTGTAACAAAAAAGATAGGCGAACAATATGGTGTAGATAGTAGAAAAGCTGCCAGCATACTCGATACCTTTTCGTGTTGCATACAGGGATTACTACCCTATGGCGCACAAGTGCTGATGGCATCTGGGCTCACAGGGCTCAATCCTATACACATCATCCCCTATTTATACTATCCTGTATTAACGGGTATTGCAGCATTATCAGCCATTATGTTCAGGTATCCCAAGCGTTATAGTTAATATTTGCAATTAACAGCACGTATCATCCTATTAAATAACTTACTATCATTTATTAATTTGCTATGGAGATTATCAAACGTAATTTTTTCAGCTTACTTCGCTCGGGTGCTCTCAATGAGCATGTTACGTTAGAACCAATGTCCAACTTCAAGTGGAAACGATTATTCCAACTCTTAGAGACACAAAAAGTAGTATCAATTGCAATAAAGGGTATCAGAAATCATCAATACAACACGAATATTCAGATACCTCAACAATTTATAGAAGATTTATCATCAAAAATTGAGGAAGAAACGGATCTGTTCTATGAGAAACCATCATTGAGCACTCCTATATTAAACAAAAGGTTGCAAAAAATAAGGAATAATGAGGTACATTCCATCGACACTTCTACCGAAACTTTGTATCTGTTAGATATTATCGTATATAATATTAACCATATTTTAAATAACGGTATATCTCTAAGAGGCATTCTTGAAATAGGCCGTTTTTTAAGAACAGAAGGAGAAAAAGTTGATTTTGTAAAGCTCGACACATGGCTCAACAAGTTGCATATTCAGCAAATAGCACAATTACAAGGTAGTATTCTCATAGCTGTTTTTAATTTTGAGCGAGACGAAATACCCTTCGTCCACCAAGTTGAACGACAAGCATATAACCTTGCTTTGCTAACATTAACACACAATGAGATTGATACTTCTAAAGAGTGGCACTTTAGACAAAGCAAAACAGGATTTGTACACAATAATAATGCTATGTTGCGTCGTAACCTAAAGCGAAGCATACGCTACATACAATACGCACCAATAGAAACAACCAGCAACTTTATATCAAACATAGTTCGCGGATTGGCTGAGATAGAAGAATAACCAATTACTCTTTTATTTACTGCAATAGTATGAATATTACCCCATATCATAAAAAATCAAAAGAAATCACTCCCCAAAAACTTGATAAGTAAACAAGAATGCTAATATTTGTAAAAAACAAAATATACACAACCTTGTTGAATGCTTTTTTATTAACTTTGCCTTTATGAAAAGAATGATCATATTTGTCTTAACAATAATCATAACATTAGCAGCCAATGCCCAACGTTATGATGTGCAATGCGAAGACACTTGCAGTCATGTGCATGGTATAGACTTAAGCCATTATCAAGGAGAAGTATTTTGGGAGGTGATAGGCGATAATACAAAAAATGCATACGTATATCTAAAGGCTACTGAGGGGGGCAATAACATCGACCCTACCTATCAGCAAAATATCCGATTAGCTAAGAAATACGGACTTAAAGTGGGGTCATACCACTTCTTTAGGCCACGCACCAATTTGAAACTACAAATGCAAAACTTTGTAACTCAATGCCGACCTAAGGATCAAGATCTTATTCCCATGATAGATGTAGAAACAAAAAGCGGACTTTCTACAGAGGCTTTCTGCGATTCGCTTCATACATTTTTGGATATGATAGAAGCAGCCTATAATCAAAAACCACTTGTCTATACAGGTGCCAATTTCTATGATCACTATCTGTTAGGACAATTAGATGGTTATAAACTAATGATAGCACAATACTCTTCTCGCATACCTGTCTTAAAAGACGGTAGAGATATAACAATATGGCAGTATACTGGAAAAGGAAGAATTAACGGTATCAATACCTACGTTGACAAAAGTAGAATGTTAGGAAAGCATGGCTTAAGAGAAATAAAGTTCCGTCGAAATGCAAAAAGTAGGCGAAATATGCACGAATATATCAATAAAAAGTTATAATACACTGACAATATGGCAATTATAAAATGTCCAGAGTGCGGTCATCAAATTAGTGACAGGGCACCCATCTGTCCCTCATGTGGGGTAAAAATTGCAGGCCAAATTACAAAATGTCCACAATGTGGAGAGGTTTATTTTAAGGATTTACGGCAATGTCCGTATTGTAATTTTGTCAACAGTGCTTATTCAAGAGCATCTGATTACGTACCCACACAGCCACAAACCAACACCACCGTCCCCCCATCTACTACAGGTGAAGGGTGCACTGCTCCTAAAATTACCAAACAGCCACAAAAAAAATCACACAAGCCTGTTCTAATTGGTCTCATTATAGCTATCATAATTTGCGGTGTAGGCTTTTTCTTCTATCATCAAGCAAAAAATAACCAGGAAAAAGAAGCCTACGAGTTTGCACTCAATAGCACAGATCCTATTGTGCTGCAAGATTATCTTGACCGCTTTAAAGAGGCTCCAACCGCTCACCGCGATTCTATTTTTGCACACCTCTCAGCCCTTCAGAGCATGGATAAGGAGTGGACTGATGCCCTTATCAGTAACTCTAAATCTGCCATAGAAGATTACTTGGAAAATCATCCAACCTCACCTTACAAAGCAGAAGCATTAAGAAAAATTGACTCATTAGATTGGGCTACGGTAAAGCAAACCAACACTTTGGATGCTTACCAAAACTACCTGCAAGATCATCCTAACGGAACATATGTAGATATGGCCAAAGACGGCATTAAACGTATCAACGCCTCAACAGTTCAGCCAGATGAAAAACTCATGGTTAGTTCATTGTTCCGCCAATTCTTCCAATACGTCAACAACAACGATGAGGACGGATTAACCAGCACAGTTAATAGCATTCTCGCTTCATTCTTAGGTAAGACAGATGCCACCAAGAGCGATGTAGCGACTTTTTTGCATAAACTTTATAGAGACGATGTGGCATCCATGACGTGGCATTTAGCTAACGATTACAAGATAAACAAAAAAGAAATAGGTGATGACGAATACGAATACACCGTTAATTTTTCTGCCGACCAGTCTGTAAAAAAAGTAGATGACACGGTTGTAAAAAACCATTATCGTATCAAAGCCAAAGTAAATCCTGATGGCAAAATTACAGAATTTAACATGACTCGTATTATTCGTTAAAACAATCTCATGCGAATTGAAACACAAACTCATTGAAATAGACCGTCTATCTTAATGAGTTTGTTTCTTTTATTTGGTATGCATCCAACATTAGCCGCTTTTGTGCAGCTTTCCTACTTTACTATCTTTACCTAGAAAACTTTATGCATATAAAATAATCGTCACAAGACTCTTGTTGTATGCGCAAAAAGAATTATATTTGCATTATCTAACAGAAAAAACAACAGAATATGATTTCCACAGAACAAATATACAATCAACTTGATGCTATCGCTAATAAAATATCACAAAGGTTTTCTGAACAAGGTGAAGAAGCTTCTGTTATTACAGACATTCATTTTAGAATTACAAAAGATAAAGAACTTATTGTCGTTGATGACGATGAAAACGAGATTGAACGTTGTGCCATCGGCCATTGGATTGTCAACAGAGAACAATTTTATGATGAGCTTACTTCATTATTGCAAACCTATTTTCATAAACACAGCGAAACAATAAACAATATCCACATTTTAAAGCCTTTTAGCTTTGTGCTTGAAGACGAAAACAGCAACCATATAGCCGAACTATATCTCGCTGATGATGACATGGTTATCATTGGTAACGACTTAATGACCGATTTAGATGAAGACTTAAACACATTCCTTAATCATTTGTTAGAGAATTAGTTTCCAAATTTTCTGTTTCTAAGATAACAAGTCTTCAGTAAATCAAAAAAAAGGAGTTCAGAGCCAAACATAAAAACAATTAAGTAACCTACATTTGTCTGTTTACTCCTTTTTTATTTCCAGAAACTCCTATTAACTCCCAAAGAAATTATAGTTTTATCTTCGTTTTCTTACCTTTGCTTTCGTTGCTCATTCTATCCAAAGCCGTAACCACATACTTATAAAGATGAGTTCCGTTTACATACGGCAATTTGTACATCGGTTTTGATGTAATTGCTACAATTTTAGAAACATCATTTAAGTTAACGTCATCGTGCTTTTCAAACCGATATACCACATATTTTGTAGCCACATCATTCCAAGCCTTTCCTCGTGAAGCCGTCCAAAACAAAAAATATCCATCACTTGTCCACACAGCTTTTACCTTACGAGGCTTCTTTGGAGCTTTATTATCAATAAAAGGCATTTGCGGTTGCAATGCAGGATACTTCCAATAATAATTACGAAGTAGCGTTCCATAACTACCAATATTATCAACAACGGTCTTTGCATACCACAAAACAGTACCTTGAACGTTAGCCATATCAGTATGCAACTTATATTTTGCAGGCATCTGATGGGAATTCTTGTTATGCGTATCGGCAAACTTTACCGTTCGTTCTACATCCTCACCTATATATAAAGGTCTATTTCCAGCATACTTATTCCACCAATGTATCAATGTATCATAATCAGCTGTAGGATGTCCAATTTGCCAATATAGCTGCGGTACACAATAGTCTATCCAACCATTATTTATCCATAATAAAACGTCAGCATAAAGGTCGTCGTAGTTTTGCAATCCCTTTGTGTTACTTCCAACCATTGGAGCCGTTTGCTGATTGCGATAGATACCAAAGGGAGATACACCAAACTTAACCCAAGGTTTGCGTTGATGTATCTTTTCACTAAGTTCTTTTATAAAGACATTAACGTTGTATCTTCTCCAATCTCCAATATTCTTGATACCATTATTATAGAGTTCATACTCCATTTTATCCTTAATTGTTTCACCTGCAACTGGATAAGGATAAAAATAATCATCTATATGCAAGCCATCAATATCGTATCGGCTCACGATATCATCTACTACCTTATATATATATGCACGATTATCTGGGTCGCCAGGATTAAGAATTAATTGACTTCCATATGAAAATACCTTGTCTGGATGCGTCATTGCAATATGATTATTTGCAAGCATGGTAGTACCTTTAGTCTTTGCCCTAAACGGATTAATCCACGCATGCAGCTCCATACCTCGCTCATGACATTGTTCTATCATCCATTGCAGTGGGTCCCACATTGGTAGTGGAGCCTTACCTTGCATACCTGTTAGATATCTACTCCATGGTTCATAACTACTTGCATACAAAGCATCGCACTCAGCTCTTACCTGAAAGATAATGGCATTAACGCCATCTTTCTGCAGTTCATCCAACTGATAGCATAAAATACGCTGCATAGCATCTCTCGACAACCCCTGAAACTGCCCATTAACACATTGTATCCATGCGCCTCTAAACTCTCGTTTCTTATTGTTATTGGCATAAGCTGTTATGATTCCACTACACAATAGTGCTAACAATAATAGCTGTATGCGTCTTAAATATCCTTTCATCAAAAAACTTTTAAGCCAACACATAAAGACGTAAACTAAAGACTCGTAAACTAAGAACTTGTCAACTACTCAAAATGCCTCAATCGAGCCATATATTTACCCAAGATATCAAACTCGATATTTACTATAGTACCCACTTCTATATTACAAAAGTTGGTATTTTCCTTGGTATACGGAATAATAGCTACAGTAAAACCATTATCAGTAGGATTGCATACCGTTAATGAAACACCATTAACCGTAACACTACCTTTGTCTACGGTGAAGTAACCACGCTGTGCCATCTCCTTGTTATATGGATATTCAAATGTAAAATAGGTAGAACCGTCAGCATCTTTCATTCCTACACAAGTAGCTGTTTCGTCCACATGACCTTGAACTATATGCCCATCCAATCTGCCATTCATGATCATAGAACGCTCTACATTTACTTTATCGCCCACCTTTAAGAGTTTCAAATTAGAGCAATTCAGCGTTTCTTTCATAGCCGTTACAGTGTAAGTATCGTCAGTAAGATGCACAACTGTGAGACAAACTCCGTTATGACTAATACTCTGATCTATTTTCAGCCCCTTTACAAACGAGCATGTTAGGGTAAAATCAATATTTTCTTGTTGATTATTTATCGCAACTACTGTTGCCATTTCTTCTACTATTCCAGAGAACATAAGTTTGTATTATTAAAAGGTAAAACAAAAAAAGACAGGTAAGCACCTGCCTTTATATGAAAAGGGGCTGCTCGATGATGTGATGAAACTCCGAACTATACAAGATTTGAGAGTTCTCCGTCTTTGTAATCCACCGGCTTTACAGCTTAGTCCTAAAAGGTTTTATATGGCCCGCCATTAACAAGAGAAATCTTCTCGGATTCATTTTTTATTGATGAGTATCCCGATCGAATCGATACAACCCCTATTTTGTATCTTCTTTACAATGCAAAGATATATCTTTGCTACGAAATATACAAGTTTTTCAGCCTTTTTTAGTTCATTATTACACCTATTGATGCGTAAATATTGGGATGGTTCTATAAATTGCCCCATATATTATGAGTATTTTTTATAAAACCAGCCATAAGTTTTTTAGTATAAAATACGTAGCAAACTATTTTTTACATCAGCCATTTAGAAGATTATAGAGATGGTATGAACCTTTTTTTTCAAATAATTCCTTCATAAGAAAATTACTTCATCAATTCTTTTGGAGAAGTAATAAAGTTAATTGCACCATGCTCTATTAAGAAATCTTTATCTCTAAAACCCCATAAAACGCTGATACAGGGCATTCCACTATTACGAGCTGTAGCCACATCTACATCACTGTCGCCTATATACACAGCATCTTTGTTTGCTACGCCCAGTTGCTTAAAAGCCTCCATTACCGTATCAGGTGCTGGTTTTTTGCGAATATCTTCACGTTCGCCAATAGCAACTGTAACATAATCGCCAAAAAAGTGCTTGCACAATTCACGTGTTGCATCATAAAACTTATTGCTAACAATAGCCAAATTTTTTCCCCTATCATGCAAATTCTCCAACATCTCTAATACACCAGGATAAGGTTTGGTAGTATCTAAGCTATGTATAAGGTAGTGTTGGCGAAAATCTTCGTATGTTTCAGCAAACTCTGGATGTTGCAATCCATTAGGTATAGCACGTTCCATGAGTTTCTTTACACCATTACCTACAAATTTTCTTACTTCCCCAATGGTACGTTCTGGCATATTATGTTTTGTTAAGGCATAGTTACAACTTACGGTTAAGTCGTGAAGTGTGTTCAACAACGTACCGTCTAAATCGAAAATATAGGTCTGATATTCCATATCTTATTAGTTATTGTATTTTACAAACTCTATTGCAAAAGTACTATTTGTTTTTGTAACAACAAAAGATTACATTGCTCAAATGTAAATAACTTGAGTGAGTTTTTTTAAGACTTTAATGTAAAAAGGAGAGGGAGAAAAACTGACGTTTCACACAAATTATACTTATTTCTGATATTAAAAATGCAAATGAACGAAGAAGCGTTGCAAGCTATGCGATTGAGCAAACTTACACTTTAATCCGAAAAGAAGCTAAAAGATAATTAAACGTATTTTATAAAATTTACTTCTTATATACAGTGATAATTTATAACACTAACTTTCATAGTTTTTACAGATTGATAGTATGTAGATTAAACTTGAAAATAAGGAAATTATAAAGTCTAATCTTGTTAGGAAAAATGATAAGGATTTAACACTTATAAAAACTTAATTATAGTGTAAATAAGCGAGTAAAATCAGTTAAAAGAAAGATATGTTGCGCTATTTGTACCTGTTTACAAGTGTAACTCAATACTCTAATGCTACTAAACGATGAATATTGTTGCTTTATTTCATGCAATTATCCCAGCAAAGTCAATGCTTTTAGGGCAATATTATGATACATTAACCTATTATAAATTGTGAAGCAACACATAAGATACTGTTAGAGAGAGAGTTTCTAAACAACTTATTTCTGGCGTATTTTTAGCAATTACGCATTATTTTATAAATACGCTCAAAAAAAAGGACGTATCTGTAATGATTTTTCCTTATTTTTAACATTTAGCACTACCACATATCTTTTTGCTGACCAATGGTCATTTTCTTTAGATCGTAATACGATCCATTGTAAACATTAAAATCTACATAACCTTTAATACCTGGCAACTTACCTGCATCGGTGTGCTGCCAAAACTTCCACCGACCCTTATATTCTATTTTATCCACATAATAGTGAGCTATCCAGTAAGGGTAATCGTCAAAGACAGAAGCTCCCAAATAAGTATCCTTAAAATTATAATAGGTGTAGATAATAGGCTTAACGTGATACTTATCTTCTACAATGTGCAACCATGTTAACACATCGCGCTGAAAATCTTCAGTGCTTTTATCTTTAGGCTTATGCTCAACATCTAACACAGGGGGCAGATCTCCATCTTCCAAATGTACCTGCTTTAGGTAATAATAAGCTTGCTCACGTGCCGATGATTTGTTGCTCCAAAAATGATATGCACCTCGTATAAGCCCATATTTACGAGCATTATAGAAGTTATCGTTAAAGTTATCATCTAACCGAGAGGCCCCCTCTGATGCCTTAATCATAACAAATCGCAAAGGACAACCTTCTATCATGGCGTTTTGTAACAACTCCCAGTTTATTTCACCTTGATAGTGAGAAATATCAATACCGTGTATTTCATAGCCCTCTGGGTAGTCTGGGTCACCAAAGAGTGCACGCCATCTAAAGCCTGTAGGGCTAACAAAAAAAACGTAAAACACCCACATATAGAGTATGGAGAAGAATATTCCACCTGTCCATATAGCCCAATAAGGATATTTCTTAAACCATCTAGAACTACGTCTTCTTATGCGTTTTCTTGTTTTACAATTTGACATTTTAGTTTAAACAAAATAGATAAATGCTATATAAACAAGAGCTTAATTAACGTATAAAACAGATATAACATTTGTCCTATAAAAAAGAATCTGCTTTGCAATACATAATTGAACTACAAAAGCAGATTCCTTGTAAATTTATTTACTAAATATAAATATTATTCTTGTTCCAAAGCTAATGTCTTAGTAGTTTGGTCGCAAACATTACTTGGCCCCCAATATTGGATAGGTCCTGGATATACATAGCATGTATTCTTAGCCCACTCTTCACGATGAGCAGCCAATGTTTGGAACGGCTTGCCATTGAGTTCAACCAAAGCTTTACGGATAACAGGTTTCATTTCACCATTACGACGCTCCATGTTCATCATCATTGTGATTGGCACACCACCAGCTTTCCATGCATCTGTGCCTTTTGTTGTATTCTTGACAATAGCCATATAGCCTGTTTTGCCGTTAGCAATAAGTTGAGCAGCACTGGTTCCGAGCGCATAACAATAGTCTGCATCAAAGTTAGATGGCGCAGCGCAGCGTCCTTCATAACCAAAGAAGTGATGTTGTGCAGCAAATTTGCCTTTGTATTTACCTTCCTTCTTCCACTCATCCAATTTAGCTGCTACCATGCTTGACAGCAATTTTTCTGTCTCAATGAGTGATACCTGTACGTTTCCGTGTGGGTCGCGGTCTAAACTTAACTGGCGTGCAACGTCTTCTGGCAATGTCTTGAATGTTTCACGATTAGCCTCTGACAAGTGTCCGAGAATGTATTGACGCTGTGCAACTTTGTCCAAATCTTTGTAATCAGACCCGTGGGCAGCCAAAAGGTCATTAAGTTCCGCAATCAATCTGCCAATAGCAGGGATGAATTCTATTAGGCCTTCTGGAATAAGAACTACACCAAAGTTGTTACCTTCGCTTGCACGATGAGCTACAACAGATGCAATATACTCTACTATCTCGTTAAGAGTTTGATCGTTCTTCTCTATTTCTTCTGATACAAGGCAGATATTTGGTTGGGTTTGCAAAGCGCACTCCAAAGCTATATGAGATGCTGAACGCCCCATTAACTTAATAAAGTGCCAATATTTGCGGGCAGAGTTGCAATCACGTTCAATATTACCAATGAGTTCAGAATAAGTCTTGGTTGCGGTATCAAAACCGAAAGAAGTTTCAATCTGCTCGTTCTTTAAGTCGCCATCAATGGTCTTAGGACAGCCAATAACCTGAATGCCATATTGCTTTGCAGCGTAATATTCTGCCAATACACAGGCATTGGTGTTAGAATCATCACCACCAATAATAACAAGAGCCTTGATATCTAATTGACGAAGAATTTCCAAACCTTTTTCAAACTGGTCAACTTTCTCTAATTTAGTTCTTCCAGAACCAATCATATCAAATCCACCTGTATTACGATATGAATCTAAAAAATCTTTTGTTATCTCAATATATTGATGATCAACAAGGCCACCAGGCCCCATTAAGAAACCGTACAACTTGTTTCCTGAGTTCAATGTTTTAACAGCATCAAATAAGCCACTGATAACATTGTGCCCACCAGGAGCTTGCCCACCACTTAAAATAACACCAACATTGAGTTTTTTACTAACGGCTTTGTCGCCAGGAACAAACTCTATCAATGGCATTCCGTATGTATGTGGAAATAGCTTTTTAATTTCATCTTGGTTATCAACACTTTGAGTTGGTGCGCCTTCTTGAATTTTTACTGCACCCTGCAGAGCTTTAGGCAACTTAGGTTGGTAAGCAGCTCTTTCAACTTGTAATGCACTTGTTTTCATTTTTACCTTTTTAATGCTATATAGTTAATATAATTGTAATTCTTGATTATTGATTGCAAATTTAATCTTTTTCTTTGAGATATAGAAACAAATAAAAAAGAAACTATACATTTTTGAAACAAAAAGCTTGCATTATGAGATATTTTTCCTATCTTTGAACCTTGAAAAAGAAAATAATGAATAGTGTGTTTTATATGCTCACCATTTATAGAATACACCTATTGAAGCATAACTAAAAAACATATTAATATATGGCAAGCAAAAGAAATTTAAAGCGTACTATTAATTATGTATGTGGCGACCTTTTTGCAGAAGGTGTAGCTGCATCGCTGTATAGTGGTAAGCCTAACAAAGAAAATATTGATGCGCTGTTAAAATCTATATTAATGGTTCATGAACAATATCTAACACGTGTATCACATCCTGAGCCAGGTCTTAAAGCCAAAACGTATTATAAAAATCTTACAAACGATTTTGACAAAGAGGTAACAGAAATAGTTGACCAGATAGCTAATATTCATTAAAAGAAGGTACTTTTATGCTAAAAGAATTGTGTAGCTATCTGTTATATCATTTCATGGGATGGAAGAAAGACGTTACAATTAGTCATCCTAATAAATATGTTATCTGCTTAGCTCCGCACACCAGTAACTGGGATTTCATAATAGGTCAGCTATATATGCGTGCAGAAGGTATGAAATCTAACTTTCTTATGAAAAAAGAGTGGTTTGTTGGTCCCTTTAATTATATTTTTAGACGAATGGGAGGCATACCTGTTTTTAGGTCAAAACACACTAGTTTGACCGATCAATTGGCTATTGTTTGTAACAATCGTGATACTTTTCAGCTATGTATTACGCCAGAAGGCACTCGCTCTCTTAATACAGAATGGAAATTAGGATTTTACTACATTGCTCTAAAAGCTAATATCCCTATCTTGTTATATGGGGTTGATTATCAACAAAAGAGGATTCAATGTACAAAAATGGTAATACCCACTGGTAATGTGGAGCGAGAAATGAGAGATATTAAACTATATTTTAAAGATTTTAAAGGAAAGCATCCAGAGAAATTCTCAATAGGCGATGTATAGGGAATATTATTGTTGAAAGATAGTATTTCTCTCTTTCTGCAATACGAGATATATTATCCCTTGCAAGGTTATATCAATGTAATTATAGAATATTGCTATTATAAAAAAACAGAGATTATGGTTAAATCTAATTTTAGTGAACATAACTTTATGTACAAAATACAAGCTAACCCGTCTGGTACTCGTTCTATAGAGGTTACTGATGAACAATTGGCTACAATTTTAAAATATTCATTATTTCACAACCTTGTTGACAGCAATGGTATTATAGATGAAGATGTGCTTGACAAGCTGAAATTGAATATTCGTTCGTTGCTTGGAACTGAGTCAAATCTTGATAAAAGTCTACTTGACTTATGTCTGGATGTTATTTATCATCCAAATATGAAGGCATTTGGACTGAAACAATTGGTTTTATTGTATATAGATTGGACTAATCAGCAGCAAAGTGCTGTAGAGAAAGAAGATAGCAACATCAACAAATAGGAAAAATACATTGCTTTAATATCTTTTTACACAATAAGATATCATAGTTAGTCTATTCTTTCTTTCATGATATGAATAAAAATAAGCTTGTTTTATTTTCGCTTTTCACCCTCTTATCTTATTCGCAAACATGGGCTGGAAAGATTATCACCGATAGTATACAGAGCCATGTTTTGCACGCAGTGGTTAAATATAATGTATATGTACCTCGTGATTTTGAAAAAAATAAGCAGCTCTACCCTATTGTTTATCTACTGCATGGATTATATGGAACCTATCAAGATTGGACGAAGCGAGCATATATTAAGGAGGTAGCTGATGAACTAACAGAGACACAAGATATTGTTCCCATGGTTATCGTAATGCCTAATGCAGGTAATCCCGATGTTCATCATGTTTGGAATGGATATTTTAATATGTCAGGGTGGCAATATGAAACATTCTTCTTTTCTGAATTGATGCCCACGGTCGAGAAAAAATATCGAACATTTGCGGATAAGAAGCATCGAGCTATCATGGGATTGTCTATGGGAGGAGGTGCCAGTACCGTGTATTGTCAGCAGCATCCAGAATTGTTTTCATCTTGCTATGCCATGAGTCCATGGTTGGATGACACTATAAGGTGTTCTACAAAAGAGGAAAAAGATAAATTATATCTTACAAAGAAATCGGTACATGAACATTCTGCTATTAATTTTATAGCAAATGCCAATGAGGCTACAAAGGAAAAACTACAAACTATACGCTGGTTTTTTGACTGTGGCGATGACGATTCGTTTGTAGAAAACACGTTCAAAGTGTACAATCTGTATAGAAAATCGCATATCAAAGCAGAATTAAGAATACGAAATGGAAGTCATAATTGGGTGTATTGGCACTCGGCTTTAAAAAAGGCTCTACCTTTTGCATCTAATACATTCAAGAATATAAAATAAAGAAGGGTTCTATATATAAGTTTTGTTAGATTTTGGGGCATTTTTAAGGTCAAAATGTAAGTGAGTAAAAGAGTGTAGTAACGATGAGCTACACAACTATGCAAACTTACATTTTGAGCCAAAAACAATGCAAGTTGAATACTATCTCAAACCTGTTTGAATTGTTGAGGTACAACCTATTTTTTATAAAGAGTCAAAAGAGAACAACATGTATTTCATTGATTAGAACCGCCCTCTATACAATACGGTGATTATTTATAGAATTAGCCATAAAGTTTACTCCTTAATTCCGCAGCATAAATTCTTGTAAGAACTCCAAGTGCCTGAGAGACAAA
>CAMQBR010000027.1 GCA_946999045.1 uncultured Prevotella sp. | reverse complement strand
ATAGAACCAGCCTTTATATACTTGGTAATGTATTTGGTAGTGTATAATGACACTATCATTATTTTTTTTATCATAGAAGTATGCAAGATACTTCCTGAGCTCTCACTTAAGGGCGGTTCTATAAATTACCACCGTAACGTTTTTATGTCAGTCTTTTTACGTTTTGTTATCTTGTGGGCTCTTTTTGGTTCTATTTGCTTGTTCGTTCATGAGTATAGCTCGTTATACTCCTTCACTCACAAACAAATTGACCTCAAAAATAGTCTCACAATCTGTCAAAGCTAATTTATAGAACCTCCCTTTACCTATTTTTATTTGTGCGAAGTTCGCTTTTCCTAATTTTGCTCAAAACAATGATTGTTGAATGACGATATATGGATTATATTGTTAATGCTAACCGCCTTTTTATTAAGAGCATGAGTTAGTGCCACAAAGAGCATGAGTTAGTGAGACAAACTACACCATTTTGATGCATTAACTCAATGAGTTTGTAAAACAGAATAAAAAGTATGATAACATTGATAATATAATATTGATGTAATTAGTACGTAAAATGCAGTATTTAATGCAGTTATGAGAAAAAATGACAACATAACGACACCTTTCAAAAAAACAGAAAATAAATGAATACAAACTACAGCTTGCATGATTGAGTGCATATTATTTTGTGCATATACTTTTTTTTTATAGTTTTGCCATGAATCTCAAAGCTTATCTTTCATAAGATAATTACTATTACAGAAAATAAAAGTTGATGAATTTACAAGAAATATTAAACCATCGAAGGGCGGTAAGGCATTTTGATGAGCATATACCACTGGATGCGGATAAGGTAAAACGCTGTTTAGAAATGGCGACATTGGCACCCACTAGCTCTAATATGCAGTTGTGGGAATGCTATCATGTAACAGATAGGGATGTTTTGAAAGAGTTGGCGCATGCGCAGCTTGATCAGCAAACGGCTACATCGGCACAGCAAATGGTGGTGTTTGTTACACGTAGAGATAAACATAGGATGCATGCTAAGGCGGTGAAGAATTTTGAGATAGAAAATGTTAAGCATTATAGTGAACCATCAAAACAGGCAAAGCGTATAAAGAAATGGAAAACGTATTATGGTTTTGTTATGCCTTTGTTTTATACCCGTTGCTTTGGACTTTTGGGCATTATACGTAAACTCCTGGTGCAGGTTATTGGATTGTTTCGTCCTATTGTGCGACAGGTTACCGAGGCTGATGCACGTATAACAGTTCACAAGAGCTGTGCATTGGTAGTGCAAACATTTATGTTGGCAATGAGTGAGCAGGGGTATGATACCTGTCCCATTGAAGGCTTTGATAGTAGATTAGTAAAAAAGGCATTGGGCTTGCCTTATCGTACAGAGATAAACATGATTATCAATTGTGGTGTTCGTTTACCTGATGGTATTAGGGGGGATAGGTTTAGACTTCCTTTTAAGGAGGTATATACAAAAAAGTAAGATGTAAAAGTAAGACGTAAGATATGAAAGGGTTGCTTGTATCGCTTATTTCTTGGGGAAATAAAAACCATAAATTAGGAGAAGAACAATAATAAATGATGACTGGTTCTATAAATTACCACCGTATTTGTGAGTAAATATTTATGAAATACGTATTGTTATCTTTTGGCTTCTTTTTATTATAGGAAACAGGCTATGCGTCTCAACTATTCAAACAAATTTGATTGTATTCGGCTTGCACTACGTTTTTGGTTCAAGATGAAAGTCGCTCAGTCGAGTAGATCGCTACACACACTCTCTTATTCACTTACATATTGCACTCAAAAATAAGTTCAAAATCTAACAACACTAATTTATAGAACCAGCCTAAAATATTAAAGATGTGAATTTGTTATGAGCTAATCATTAAGTTCTAAGTTTTATTGTAATTATTATTCTGCCTTTTTGCTTTCTGTATCGATAGCTTTGATTTTGGCACGTATCATCCTACAATCGTCTTTGAGCTTCTCCAATTTTCTGTTCATCTCATCAAGAAGGTTAGAACCTTTCTTGCTGGATGCACAGAGGAAACTAAGGTTGGTTTCGTACGTTGTAATCTCAGATTTAAGTTGTTCGTAGCGATACATCAGTTTGCCCCGCTCATTGTCAAGAGCATTCTCGCCACGTTTGGCAACATTCTTCAAATTATCTTTGAAGTTGTCAAGGTGGCGACGAGCTGTGGTGAGGTGCAACTGATTATACAACTTATCTAGGATGTCGTGATACTGTTTGTAAATATTATCCTTCTCTTTGTAAGGAACATGGCCTATTTGGTTGTATTCCTCTACCAATGCTTGCAACTTTTCTTGTAGGTCATCGGTTGATACTTCCAACAATTCGTTGAGCTTGGCAATGATGCTGCGCTTCTTATCAAGATTTGCATACTCCTCACTGTGTGCACCCGAAATGTTTTTGTTACGAGCCTCAAAGAAAGAATTGCAAGCCGTAATAAAGTCGTTCCACAGCTGGTCGCCACGCTTCTTAGGTACCACTCCAATAGTTTTCCATTCCTTTTGTAGGGCAATTAGCTTATTGGTAGTCAAATTCCAGTCTGTGCTGTTAGCCAAAGCTTGGGCCTTTTCAACTAAAGCCTTTTTCTTTTCAGTATTCTCAGCAAAGTGCTCTTTCAACTCTTTGAAGTAAGTAGCCTTGTTGGTAAAGAATAAGTCGCACGCTGCTCTAAAGCGCTCAAAAATCTTTACATTCATTTTTTGCGGAGCAAAACCAATGGTTTTCCATTCGGCTTGCAAGTCAATCATCTGTCTAGTGCACTTTTCCCACTCGTTAGCCGTCTTGTTTTCCAAAGCTGTAATAGCTTCGGCTTTCTCACAAAGAGCGGTTTTCTTCTCTAAGTTTTCTGTTTCTTGTGCACGTAAAGTTTCAAAATGCTGTTGGTGTTTCTTGTTGATAATGGTAGAAGCAGCTTTGAAACGATCCCAAATTTGTTTGCGTAAATCCTTGGCAACAGGACCTATTTCACGATATTGCTGGTGCAATTCCTGTAGTTGATGAAACGCACTGATAACATCTTCCTCTTTAGCCAATGCCTCTGCTGTTTCGCATAACTTTGTTTTCTGTTCCAAATTCTTCTTGAAATCATATTCGTGCGCTTCACGATTGAGATTCAACAAGTCGTAGAATTGCTCAACATACAACTGGTAGTTGCGCCATAATTCGTTGGCATTCTCTGCAGGAACCGCCTTAATTTCTTTCCATTGCTGTTGCAAGTCCTTAAATTCATGGAAAGATTTGTTAGCGGCATCGGGCGATGTAGCCATACCTTTTATTTTCTCAATGATTTCTTGTTTTTTCTTAAGATTTTCCTGTTTTTCCTCTTCCTGTTGCTGGAAAATCTTAGCTCTTTTTTCCTTGATAACACCCATTTCGGCTTTGAAAGCTTCTTCCTGGTCATCGGGTAATACTTGATAAGTAGCAGGATTGCCACCATTGTTTATATATTCTTTTTGTTGAGCATCGCATTCAGCAATATGCAACTTATAGAATATAGTTTTAAGATGATCTAATTCTTTCTTTTGAGGATATTCATCATTAGCCACTATCTCCTTCAACCTGTCTAAAATTTCAGCCTTTGTCTGGTAAATACGCATAGGCTGTTCGGTCATTTGGTTGTTACTGCTTTCGTTTTCACCAGTTTTTTCGCTGTCAGTGGCTTTTGTTTCTGTCGTTGCGTTTACAGGCTGGCTTTGTTGTGAGGTTGCATTGTTTGCGTTATCAACTTGCTCTTTGCTTTCTAAATTACCCTGCTGCAGGGTGTTTTCTTGAGAGTCCATCACTTCACTGTTTTAAGTTTATGATATGGTTTTTCAGTGCTTGGCAATCATCCAATTATAGGTTGTTCTGCCGTTGCAATCGTAAATATATAATGTTCATTTCTAACAAATAGTTATGAACCATGTTGCAAACTTAAAAAAAAAAGCACTAATTTCCTAAAGAAAAGTGCTTTTTTTTACTAATTTACTCTTACAAGAGTCGTTTATATCGCATAATAGCCCATGCAACGAGTCCTACGAGGATGGAAATGCCTAATGAAACGATAAATCCGTATTTATAATGTTCCATACCATTGATAACGTTCATGCCATACAATGATGCTACCAGCGTGGTAGACATCATGAGGATAGATACTGAGGTAAGTGTCTTCATCACCGTATTCATATTATTGTTGATGATGCTTGAATAGGTATCCATGGTTGACTCGAGAATGTTGGCATAGATACTGGTTGTTTCTCGTGCCTGTGTCATCTCTATGTTAACATCCTCAATAAGGTCGGCATCCAACTCGTCTACTTGTAGTTTGAACTTTAATTTAGCCAATAAGTTTTCGTTGCCACGAATGGAAGTAATAAAATAAGTAAGCGAATCTTGCAGTCTACTGAGTCCTATCAAGCTCTCATTATTTACTTCATGATCAAGATTGTGCTTGGCTTTCTCTATCAGCGTGTTAATTTGTTTTAATCGTTTTAGATACCAAACGGCACTGGAGAGGAATAATCGAAAAATCATATCTACATAATCGGTAAAGCCCGAACCACGTTTTTGCTGATAGCTTACAAAGTCTATCATCATATTGGTTTCGTAAAAGCACACGGTAATGGTAACATTGCGCTTGTGGATAATGCCCAATGGCACAGTGGTATAAGGTGTACGCGACCTTATTTCTTTAACGTAAGGTATACGTAAGATAATGAGCATCCAACCATCATCATATTCATAACGAGCTCGCTCATCGGTATCGCTGATGTCCTGAAAGAAGTAATCGGGGATATGGAAGCGAGTTTCTAATTCGTGTTGATCTTCTTCTGTTGGACAGGTTACCTGAATCCAACAATTAGGTTGCCATTCTTCAATAGGCTTTACTATATCGGTGATATTCCAATAGGTTCTCATTGTTACTAATCTCCACAATTAAGAAGGTAGGAGATTAGCGTGTTTGTAGCTACCCTTCTACCAGTTAATATTTTTTTTCGAATGGTAATCGTCCATAAATAGATTTTAATGAAACAATACTCTTTGTAGTATAAAGTATGTTAACTATATGCCACAACGAGATGAGCAAAATGCTGTTTTGCTACTCAAATGCAAAGGTAATTAAAAAATATGATAAAAAGAATTGCATCAAATAATAATTATCGTTATCTTTGGTGATGATATTTTTTAGGCTGGTTTTATAAATTACCCCCGTATATATAGTGAGTTAAATCTATAAAATACGTTTAGTTATATTTTGGCTTCTTTTTATAGAAAACTGATTGTGTCTCAACAATTCAAACAAGTTTGATTGTTATTCGGCTTACTCTGTTTTTGGCACAAAATGTAAGTTCAAAATTCTAACAAGGCTAATCTATAGAACCATACTTAAGCAACTATATAAATGGATATTCGTAAATTAATTATTATTATGATTTTTGGAACGTTATTTGGGAACTGTGTTTCACAAAAGAATATTATATCAGTTAATGCTGATGAGTTTGAACAAAAGCTAAGTACGCCATCTGTCCAATTAGTTGATACTCGTACCGCAGAAGAGTTTGCCAAAGGAAAGATAGCTTCTGCCACTAATATAGATGTGATGCAGGCAGATTTTTCTGATAAGGCGAAGACCCAACTTAATAAAGCCCAACCTGTTTATGTGTATTGTCATTCGGGCAGACGCAGTATGGTAGCAGCTAAGAAGTTAGTTAAAGAAGGCTTTAAGATTATTAATCTCAAAGGTGGTATCGTAGAGTGGGCAGAAGCTGGCAAGCCTATTGTAAAATAAGCGTAAGTTATGAGCTGGAAGGATTAAGATAAGATTTTTTCGTAAGCATAATTTTTGATACTATCTGTTTCTATAAGTTATGACGATAAAGAAAGAACTCACACTTCATCCAAAATCACAAGCATCTAAAGATTTATTCGCTATTGCTTTAGACTTGTGTAAAACCGATAAGGAGAGTTTTATAGAAGCATAGAACACTTGGAGTGAGAAAGTAGAAGGGTTTTTAACTGAACGAGCAAGAGGAAAAGATATAAAAATGCATTATGTTCCAAAGAATACTCGCAGTGCATATTTTAGTGAAATGGTTATGGTCATGGTATGATTATCCCCCAAAAAGATATAACTAATACAAATAAAGAATTAGAGGCGTTAAATAACAACCTAAAGGCTAAATTGAACTGCATAAAGTATTAGCTTAGAGAGAGGATATGTTCTCATTCAAAAACCTAAAAAACTTTCTCCTCATAAAAAAGAGAAGCAGGATTTTTCTCTTTTTGCATTTTGAGAGCAAAATAAGGTAGTTTAGTTTTTTCTTTTAAGCCCAAAAAGAATTATCCATCACTTCTTCCCAAGCATCGCAAAACTCGGTTATTTTATGAAAAAGGAGGTTGGAGCCTTCGTTTAACAATGCCCTGTCATCAAGCGGACCGCTGTTAATGGCAACAGTAAAGATGTTGGCTGCTACACCTGCACGTACACCCATTGGCGCATTTTCTACTACAATACCTTCCCATGGCTGGTAGTTGCCTGTTAGTTTTAAGCCTTTTAAATAAGGGTCGGGGGCTGGCTTTCCATGCTTGATGTTGTAAGCTGTAACGATATTGTTTTTGTCAACAAACTCTTTAAAATCGTTAGCAACTCGGTCTATGAGCTGTTGTTGCGCACTTCCAGTAACAATACCCATGGTGAGTCCGCTTGCTTTTATCTTTTTCATTAAATCAATGACACCATCATATATAGGTGCTTCGGGCATTTGGTGGAATAACCTACCCTTTTCATCGTACATTTTTTGAGCCTCGTCTTCGCTAATATCTTTTCCCCATTGCTCTTTTACTAACAGTCGAATGGTATCAACTCCCTTCATCCCTTCAGTAGCAAACACCTGTTCTTCGGTTATCTTGATACCAAAAGATTTCATTGACTCTTTCCATGCAATGGCATGTTTCTTCATCGAATCGTACAACACACCATCCATATCAAAAAGCACAGCTTTGGGCGAGAATGCCTCAAAGCCATGCTTTTCTAAATATTTTTGTATTTCGTTTTTTATCATTTACCTTATTTTTCGTGTGCCAAACGCTCTTTAATGGCCTTACTTTCAGCTTCGTAGCCAGGTTTGTTAAGCAATGCAAACATATTTTTCTTGTATGCTTCAACACCAGGTTGGTTGAAAGGATTAACCTCTAATAACAAACCACTAACACCACAAGCCTTCTCAAAGAAGTAGATAAGCTGGCCAATATAATATTCGTTCAACTCAGGAACGCTGATGCGCATATTAGGAACGCCACCATCAACATGAGCCAAGCGAGTACCTAATTCTGCCATCTTGTTTACTTCATCAACATGTTTTCCTGCCAAGAAGTTCAAACCGTCAAGGTTTTCTTCATCTGCGGGGAACAACATTTTCTTGTTAGGTTGCTCAATGCTGATAACAGTCTCGAAGATAGAACGCTCGCCTTGCTGTATCCATTGTCCCATAGAGTGCAAGTCGGTAGTAAAGTCGCATGCTGCTGGATAAATACCTTTGTGATCTTTACCCTCGCTCTCACCGTAGAGTTGCTTCCACCATTCACCTATATAATGTAATTTAGGTTGGAAGTTAACTACAATTTCAATCTTCTTACCAGCCTCTTTGTACAATCCGTTGCGAACAGCAGCATATTGTGCAGCTATATTCTCTTTAAAAGGAATCTCCTTACCTGTAGCCTTTTCCATATCGGCAGCTCCTTGAACCAGTGCCTTGATATCAAAACCTGCGCATGCAATAGGTAATAAACCTACTGGAGTAAGAACAGAGAAACGACCACCTACATTATCTGGGATAATGAAACTTGTGTAACCTTCTTTGTTAGCGCATGTACGAGCTGCACCTTTCTTAGCATCGGTAATAGCTACGATAACGTTTTTAGCTTCTTCCTTACCACGTTGAGCTTCGCATTGTTTCTTTAACAAGCGGAATGTTAAAGCGGTTTCGGTAGTGGTACCTGATTTAGATATATTGATAACTCCAAACTTCTTATCCTTCAAGTAAGTAGTAAGTTCTGCCAAATAGTCTTCGCCAATATTATTACCTGCAAAAAGAATGGTAGGGTTCTTCTTGTCATTTACAAGCCAGGCAAATGAGTTGCTCAGAGCTTCAATAACGGCACGAGCTCCTAAATAGCTACCACCGATACCTGCAACAACAATTACTTCGCACTTTTTGCGCAGTGTGTTGGCACAAGCCTGAACCTCATCAAGAAAACTTGATGTTATAGATGATGGCAAATGCAACCATCCTAAAAAGTCGTTACCAAGGCAAGTGCCTTTTTCCAATGCATCCTGAGCAGCGTTTACCTTTTCCTCAAAGGTTTCAATAGTACCCGGTTTCAAGAACAGGGTAGCTTTTGTAGTGTCTAAACTAATACTTTTCATTGTTTTTATCTAAATGAATCGGTTAATAATTTTATTTCTATTTGTGGATTGATATGTTCGTACAGAATGTTGTATACCGCATCTAATATAGGCATATTAATATGCATATGTCGGTTAATATCCTTCATACATTTTGTTCCATAATAACCCTCGGCTATCATCTCCATTTCTATTTGCGCACTCTTTACCGAATATCCTTTACCTACCATGGTGCCAAAGGTACGGTTGCGCGAAAAGTTGGAGTAACAGGTTACAAGCAAGTCGCCGAGATAAACCGAATCGTATATGCTACGTTGTATAGGATGTACAGCATTAAGAAAACGATTCGTCTCTTGTACAGCGTTAGAAATCAATACCGCTAAGAAGTTGTCACCGTACTTTAATCCACTGCAAATACCTGCAGCTATGGCATATACATTCTTTAATACAGACGAATATTCTATGCCAAGTACATCAGAAGAAGTCTTGGTTTTGATAACATCGCTCATAATGATATTGGAAAAAGCTTCAGCTTTTTCCATATCATCGCACCCAATGGTTAAATAAGACAAGCGGTCTAATGCCACCTCTTCGGCATGCGATGGTCCACCTATTACTGCGAGGTTATCGTATGGAACATTATATACTTTATGAAAATATTCTGAACAAACTATATTTTCGTCTGGAACAATGCCCTTAATAGCTGTAATAATAAACTTATCGCACAAATGGGCTTTTAGTTTTTTAAGATGATTCTTAAAGTAAGGAGATGGAGTAACAAAAATTAAGGTGTCGTATGCCTCGGCTATTTTATTAATATCTGATGAGAAGAAAATCTCTTGGATATTAAAATTTAGACTGGTGAGATAAGCAGGATTGTGCCCAAGACGCTTAAAGTCGGTTATGCGGTCATCTCTACGCATATACCACCCTATGTGATGAGTGTGGCTCACCACTATTTTTGCTATGGCCGTTGCCCAACTTCCACCACCAATAATAGCTATCTTTCCGTAGTTATAATTCATGTCTTATAATTCTTAATTGTCAGACAGATTCCATGTTTAGCATTTTCCTTTTATTGTCTGTTTTTGTTGACGTATAATATAGCACAAGGGAGAGAAGCCCTATGTTTTTTTTGCAAACCACAGTTGAATAACTAATGTGGCTGATAATTAAACATACTCCCATATTAAATGGGAAATATTGAATGTTGGTATCTGTAAAAATACAAATTAAGTTATGAATTAATTATGTTCGCCCTTACAGGGCTTATGGCTCACATCAACCATACGTAAGATAGGAGTACCCCCCCCTATATTTTTTTATGTTGCTCTTTTAGGACTTTTATTCTCAACTTCATAATTTCTCCCTTTACATCGTATGTTATAAGGGTATGATCACCTTTTTTCACACATTATCTTGTCTTAGCTATTTGCACAAATCTTTTTAATTATGCGAGATATATTATCTCTGTTTGCGCCAAGTATCAAGATATTAATTGTGAATTATTTTTGGCTATTGTCTATCCATTGCTGGAACTGGTCTACCTTTGGATTTTCGTAGCCTAACTTATATTTTTTGTTAACTCCACAAACATTCATTTGCAGGGCTTGCGCCTTTACCTGTTTGATATCTGAAATAAGGTTGTATCCAGCCTTTCTAAATACAGGAACCCATTGCTCTGGAACACCAATAGCTGCCCATTCTGCTACTGTGCTTTGGGGAATTTTCTTCTCTGGTTTCATCTGTGGAAAGAACAATACTTCTTGGATATAGGTTTTGCCTGTTATTAACATAACTAAGCGGTCGATGCCAATACCAATACCAGATGTAGGAGGCATACCATATTGCAAGGCACGAAGGAAATCGTAATCAATAATCATTGCCTCATCATCGCCCTTGTCAGCCAGCTTCATTTGTTCTATGAAACGATTTTCTTGATCTGTTGGGTCGTTTAATTCTGAATAAGCGTTAGCTAATTCCTTACCATTCACCATCAATTCAAAACGCTCTGTAAGTCCTGGCTTGCTGCGATGCATCTTGGTAAGTGGAGACATCTCAACAGGATAATCCGTTATAAAAGTAGGCTGGATATAAGTTCCTTCACAGAACTCACCAAACACCTCATCAATTAGTTTACCCTTACCCATGGTTTCGTCAACTTCCATGTTGAGCTTCTTGCATATCTCACGAATTTCGTCTTCGTTCTTTCCATTAAGGTCGTAGCCTGTTTTTTCCTTGATCGCATCCAGAATAGGTAAACGACGATAAGGTGCCTTGAAACTAATCAGCTGTCCGTCAATTTCTCTTTCTGCACTGCCATTTACAGCAATACAAACGGTTTCAAGTAGTTTTTCTGTAAACGACATCATCCAGTTGTAGTCCTTGTATTGTACGTATAGCTCCATACAGGTAAACTCTGGATTGTGGTTGCGATCCATTCCTTCGTTACGGAAGTTCTTGCCAATTTCATAAACGCCCTCAAAGCCACCAACAATTAGTCGTTTTAAGTATAGCTCTGTGGCAATACGCATATACATATCTATATTAAGTGCGTTGAAGTGTGTGATAAATGGGCGCGCACTTGCTCCACCAGCAATAGATTGCAAGGTAGGTGTCTCAACCTCAGTGTAACCAGCTTCATCAAGCACTTTACGAATGGTGCGCAATACAGTGGCACGCTGTAAGAAGGTATGCTTTACACCCTCGTTCACTATTAGGTCAACATAGCGTTGGCGATAGCGCAACTCTGGGTCTTCAAATTTATCGTAAGCTACACCGTCTTTGTATTTTACAATAGGCAGTGGCTTTAATGATTTGCTTAACAATGTAAGACTTTGAGCATGAACTGAGATTTCGCCTGTTTGTGTTTTGAAGACAAAACCCTTGATACCAATAAAATCACCAATATCCATTAAACGCTTAAACACAACGTTATACAGGTCTTTGTTATCGTTTGGGCAAATGTCATCACGGGTAACATACACTTGAATTCTGCCTTTTGAGTCTTGTAGCTCTATAAAACTTGCCTTGCCCATGACTCGACGTGTCATCATACGCCCCGCAATAACTACTTGTCGTTTTTCTTCGCTGTCCTGATATTCTGCTTTGATATCAGTACTAAAAGCATTTGTAGGAAACTCTGCTGCTGGATATGGGTCAATCCCCATTTTGCGCAACTCATGGAGACTCTCTCTTCTTACAATCTCCTGTTCACTTAATTCTAATACGTTCATATATTGTTATAGCTATAGTCCTATTGATTAGTTCTTGGCAAAATTACTAAATTATTCTGAATGTTCCTACTATTTCATGATTTTTATATGAGGGTAGAGTCAACTTCAAAATACTGGGGAGAGTCAACTAACAAATGCAAAATTTGGCTCTATAACGTTTCGTGTGGATATTTTTTTTAGATTTCCCGATGAAGGTATCTCATGGGCAAGAAGTTTTCTGTAGCCATTGATATTCTTATTTTTTATGTGCATAGATTTTCATTTATTCTAAATGCCATCAACAATGCCATACATAATAGCTTCAAGTTTTCTCATCTTATCCACACGAACCATTGTAAAGCCATAAAGTAATATTATCTAATAAAACTCACAAGAAAAGCAGGCTAAAACGTATCCTGCAATTTAACCTATACGCAAAAAATCTTGTAAGAAGGAGACTCCTGTTTGCCGTTCATTTTTTTTATCACTCACCATGGAGGAGGCTATGGGCTTTAGAGAGGACAGGAGAGGCTTTCTACTTCTTTTAAGCACTCTGCAATTTCTGCATCAGATACGGTGTAGTTGTGTAAATCGCCTCGAAGATAACTATCGTACGCTGTCATATCTATAAGTCCATGACCAGACAAGCCGAAGAGGATAACCTTTGCTTCACCACTTTCTTTACACTTCTTGGCTTCACGAATAGTTGCCGCAATGGCATGACAGCTCTCTGGGGCTGGAATAATACCCTCTGTTCGTGAGAACAAAATACCTGCATCAAACGCTTCTAACTGTGGAATATCTACACCGTGCATCATCTTGTCTTTCACCAACTGCGAGATTATCATACCTGCACCATGATAACGCAAGCCACCAGCATGAATGTTGGCAGGCTTAAAGTCGTGTCCCAACGTGTACATGGGCAGCAATGGTGTATAACCAGCTTCATCGCCAAAGTCGTATTCAAATTTGCCACGCGTTAGTTTAGGACAGCTATCTGGTTCGGCAGCAATAAATTCTACGTGCTTGTCTTCGAGAATATTATGACGCATAAAGGGGAAAGCCAATCCACCAAAGTTACTGCCACCACCAAAGCAAGCAATAATCTGATCGGGATATTCGCCCGCCATCTCCATTTGTTTCTCAGCTTCCAAACCGATAACCGTTTGATGCAACGCTACATGATTAAGTACCGATCCTAATGTATATTTACAATGTGGCGTAGTTGTAGCCAGTTCGATAGCTTCAGAGATAGCCGTTCCCAAGCTACCCTGATGAAGAGGATTGCGAGTAATAATATTTTTTCCAGCACGTGTTGACATAGAAGGCGACCCCTCTACCGTTGCACCGAATGTTCGCATAATACTACTGCGGTAAGGCTTCTGCTGCATAGAAATCTTTACTTGGTATACTGCAGCTTCCAATCCAAATATCTTGGCAGCATAACTAAGTGCTGCTCCCCATTGTCCAGCACCCGTTTCTGTTGTAACATTAGTGGTTCCTTCCTGCTTGCAATAATAACATTGTGGTATAGCTGAGTTTACTTTATGCGAACCCAATGGATTAACACTCTCGTTTTTGAAATAGATATGAGCTGGTGTGCCTATACTTTTTTCTAAAGCATACGCACGAACAAGCGGAGTAGAACGATAGTATTTATACATATCCAAAACTTCTTCGGGAATATCTATCCATGAATGTTTTGTATCTAACTCTTGTTTTGAACACTCTAAATTAAAAATGTGAGACAGGTCTTCTACCGTAACAGGCTTTTTAGTTAGTGGGTTGAGTAGTGGCAAAGGTTTGGTTACCATATCTGCCTGTATATTATACCATTGTGTAGGTAGTTCATTCTCTTGCAAAAGAAATCTTTTTTGCTTACTCATAATTTTGTTTTTTTCTGATTAATTAGGCTAATAGAACTAATTAGCTCTATTAAACTTTGCACAAAGGTAACAAAAATATTGTATGTGGCAGTATGGATACGTAATAATTATTATCTTTGCACCAAAAACAAGATGGTAATTTTATTAACGGTTTTAGCTTATTTTGCAATCTTGTTGTTATTGAGCAAAATAACAACTCGACAATCATCCAATAATACTTTTTACAGAGGTAACCGACAATCGCCATGGTATATGGTGGCATTTGGTATGATAGGTGCATCCATATCGGGGGTAAGTTTTGTATCAGTACCTGGCATGGTTAATGCCGTGGGCATGACTTATCTTCAAACTTGTTTGGGATATATTTTGGGATATATTGCGGTGGCATTTGTATTGCTACCTATTTATTATAAACTCAACCTCACTACCATATATACTTATCTGCAACAACGATTGGGAAAACGATCGTATAAAACAGGCGCATGGTTCTTTTTATTGTCTAAGATGTCTGGATCAGCGGTTAAGTTTTATGTAGTATGTATGATATTACAAAAGTTTGTATTTGATAGTTTCGGTGTTCCATTCTTTGCAACGGTTATTATCTTGGTAGCACTTATCTGGCTTTATACACGCAGAGGCGGAATAAAAACGCTGGTGTGGACAGATACTTTTCAAACCTTTTGCATGATAGCAACTTTGGTTCTGATTATCTTTGAGGTGATTGCTACCTTGGACATGAGTGTGATGGATGCTATCAAAACAGTGTACCATGATAGCAGGAGTCAGATATTTGTTTTTGATGATTGGGTCTCTAAACAAAACTTTTGGAAAATGTTCCTTAGTGGTGTCTTCATAGTGATTGTGATGACAGGCTTGGATCAAGATATGATGCAGAAGAATTTAACCTGCAAGACCTTGCGCGAGGCACAGAAAGATATGTGCAGTTATGGGGTGGCATTTGTTCCAACTAACTTATTATTTATGGCTTTGGGTGTATTACTCTCTATTTTGGCACAACATCAAGGCATTGCTTTACCTGCTTCTGGCGATGAGCTTTTGCCTATGTTTGCAGCAACTAACAAGTTGGGTATCATTGTTATGGTGCTGTTTGTGATAGGAATTGTGGCAGCATCGTTTAGCAGTGCCGATTCGGCATTAACTGCTATGACAACCACTTTCTGTGTAGATATCAAAGAAAATACAGATGATGAGCAATTAAGACATAAAGTGCATGCTGGCATGGGTATAGTATTTGTGCTATCGATCTTATTGTTCAGAACTTTCAATTCTACTAATCTTATTGATGCAGTACTTATTTTATGCTCTTATACCTACGGCCCGTTGTTAGGCTTGTTTGCCTTCGGCTTGTTCACTCAACGTAAAGTAGCCGACAAGTTTGTTCCTTACATCGCCATAGCCGCTCCAGTATTGTGCTATCTATTGGATACGATGGCCCAATATTTGTGGAATTACCATTTTGGTTACGAATTGCTAATGCTGAATGGTGCCTTGACTTTTGTAGGATTGTACGCAACAAAGACAATATCGCATCCGTAGTTTACTACTTTTAGGAATATCTACCATTATTGCTAACTTTGAGTTTTGTTATTGACACATATCAACAAAATAGAGAAAAAAAAGATTTTGCGTAAATTTGTTTGCGTACACAGCTGTTAGTTTGTATCTTTGCATTGATAAGAGATAAAAGGATAACAAAAAAAAAGAAAGGTAAAATATTATGTTAACAGTAATGGCATTAGTCGTAGTAGCAGCAACAGTTGCACAGGCTATTCATTTAGGAAGCAAGATTAACTTGAGCAACAAGTAAAATCTTGGCTTCTTGCTCTATACAGAATTTATTTTTAAGTTAATATATTATAGCTGTATCATTTAATGATGCAGCTTTTTTCGTTTTGTGTATGGAGGGATTTTTTAGTTGTATGCTCTATTAGTTCATAAATCCTTTTAATTGATGGGCTTAGTTATATTTTTATGTTAAGGGAGGTTCATAAATAAAGACTACCTAACAATATCACTATCACTCAAAAAAAATATATGCCACTTATATATTACCCTAAATCTAATTTAAGCATTTCGCATAATTTCGAGATTTGAGGATTCTCCGTCTTAAGCATTTCTAATATTTCACGTTTACTATAAATCTTGGTTACTTCTTGCGCATTAGCCAAGCGCAAGAAAAGAGTCAAAGTGTTGTTTTTCAATAATATTCGAAGCGTGGCTTGCATCTTTCCTTTTATTTCTTGTAACTGATTGAGTAAAATATCATTCTCAATCACCACCTCCACATTAGGAAAAGTAGTGATGCTAGGCATTAGGTTCTTCATTCTTTGCGATAAGCCAATCATCTCTTTTGGCATACGGTTACACATCACTGTCCATTGCAGGCGTAACTCCTCATTGTTAAATGGTACGCTTTGACTGGTTGTAGATTGCTCACTATAGTTTACTGATGTTTTCTTTTTATTAATACTACACCACAAATCATTAAACGTCATACCAATGCCCGAAAGCTTAAGCCGTGGCTTGCTGTCAAGGGCAGGTGGTGTACTACTTGTTACGGATGTGGTATGAGATTGAGCAGAGTGAAAGGGATTGGAGTGCGCAGCATTTACTGAAGATACCTTGGCAATCTCTGAGCCTCGCACCTGCTGAGTTGGCTTATCGCCCTTCACGAGAGCCAACTTTGAAAACAAGGATTTTAAACATTTGGGGCTATGCCCCACACCAGGCGTAGAATCGTCTAGTTGTGTAATCTGTGCAACCTGTATCAATGTAAGTTCTACTAACAAACGCTTGTTACTGCTTTGTCGGTAATTAATGTCGCACTGATTGAGTATTTTAAGAGCTTGATACAAAAAAGTGGTAGGGCTTTTTTTAGCTTGTTCCTGATATTTTTTTCGTTGCAGCTCACTTACTTCCAACAACGGAAGTGTTTGAGCATCCTTTGCCATTAATACATTTCTTATATGTGATGCCAATCCATTGATGAAATGTCCGCCAGCAAAGCCTCTCGAAATAATGTTGTTGAGCAGCAACATGGCATCGCTTACCTTGTTTTCAAGGCATAGGTCAACCATACGAAAATAATTGTCTTCGTCAAGTACATTCAAGTCTTCTATCACTTTGGCATACGTAATGTTGCCTTGACAAAAACTTGCTGCTTGATCAAAAACCGACAAAGCATCACGCATACCACCGTCAGCCTTTTCTGCAATGATGTTGAGAGCCATATCTTCATAAGTAACATTCTCCTTATCAGCCACTTTTTTTAAGTGATTGATAATGTTGGCGGTAGACATTCGCTCGAAATCGTATATCTGGCAACGCGACAAAATAGTAGGAAGTATCTTGTGCTTCTCTGTGGTTGCCAAGATAAAAATAACGTGAGCAGGAGGCTCTTCCAGTGTTTTAAGAAAAGCATTGAATGCCGCTGTAGACAGCATGTGCACCTCATCGATGATGAACACTTTGTACCTACCCACCTGAGGTGGTATATGTGTTTTGTCCATAAGAGACTTAATGTTTTCTACCGAGTTATTACTGGCAGCATCAAGTTCAAAGATGTTGTACGATCGTTGTTCGTTGAAAGCTTTACAACTCTCGCACTCATTGCAGGCTTCGCCCTCGGCTGTGGGATGCAAACAGTTAATGGCTTTGGCAAAAATACGAGCACAAGTAGTTTTACCAACACCACGCGGACCGCAAAAGAGGTAGGCATGTGCTAATTTGCCACTCTTTACAGCATTTTTGAGAGTTGTAATGAGCGCAGATTGCCCCACTACTGTATCGAATGTAGTAGGGCGATATTTGCGTGCAGATACAATATAATCTTTCATTGTAAGGTAAATTTGTGTTGCAAATGTAGCTAAAAATCCCGAATAAAAAGAGAGGGATAGAATAAAAAAAAGAGGATACTTACCTAAGTTCAGACAGGAAGTGCAAAGGTTACATACCTCTAACTACATTCGGTCAGCAAGATTGCAAAGAAACACGTCAATACCCACTTTTGTACTATTTTGTACTATTTAAACCTTGTTTAAGACTTAGAAGAACTCTTCGTGTACTTACCACTGAATAGTTACGCAGTAATCGTTTATTTGTTAATAAGATAAAATAATGAAAAGGGGCTTGTAGGTTTCCAATTATATTGTTTAATTTTGCATACTATAAAACGTAAGGCTTGTGAATCGTCTCAGTGCTATATTAGAATTGATGAGCCACTACAAATATTTAATAGTGATAGTGCTCGGTGTTCTTGTCGTTGGTTTCATCGATGAGAACAGCTTTCTTAAGCGCATTCAATTGGAGTGGCATATCAGCGATTTGAAAGAAGAAATAGCTAAATATAAAGAACAAAATGCTATTGCAACGCAAAAACTTCGAGAGTTAAAGCGTAACCCTTCTGCTATTAAGAAAATAGCTCGCGAGAATTATTTTATGAAGGCTGATGATGAAGATATTTTTGTATTGAGTGATGATCCACAGCCCAAACAATCTAATTTGAATGATGAAACAACTAAATAAGCTTCAAAATATGCTATTCCTTTGTGGCGGTGCACTCATGGTAATAGGAGCAGGTTGCTTTGCCTTTATGTGGCATCAAGATATTGTATGCTGGATATATCTTGTAGGGTCGTTGCTGTTTGCCGTTATACAGATAATGCAAACATATGAAGGCAATAAGTTAACCATTAAGCGACTGAAAAAGATTATGAGCATAGCTGATATCTTTTTTGTTTTGTCGGGTGTGTTAATGGTTGATACGGCTCATCGGTTCTTAATGTCGGCTTTTACTAATTATCTTACTTATTTTGAAATGATTTATAATAAGTGGGTAGTGCTTTTATTAATTGCTGCATTGCTTGAAATGTATACTATGCATCGCATAGATCACGAATTGCATAAAGAAAATAAAGCATAATTAGAAAAAATACTAAAACAGCGAACAAACAAATTAAATAGAATTAAATAATTTTGTTCGTCCATAATACACATTATCTTTGCATAAGATTACTGCAAAATAGCACGCATATGTGCTACATTAAAACGGCTGAAAAGGCTGGGTTCACAACTATAGACTAAGAAAACATATATGAATAAAATTCTACTTTTGCTCATTGCGGTATTGACTTGCACCTCGTGTGCCAATACATACAACGTTCAAGGTTCATCTAATGTAACCGATTTAGATGGACATATGTTGTATTTGAAAGTACTCGAAAACAATGATTTCAAGAAGATTGATTCGTGCGAAGTAGTGCATGGACAGTTTCATTTCACGGGAAGCGTTGACTCAGCACGCATTGCTTGTATCTTTATGGACAACGAGAGCGTGTTAACATTTGTGTTAGAAGAGGGCAATATCAATATCAAAATCAATACCACGCAACAAGTTGTGAGTGGCACTCCGCTGAATGACAAGCTTTTTAAGTTCTTTAAAACGTATAATCAGTTAAAGAATCTAGAGTCAGAGCTAGTACACAAACACGACCAAGCTATTATGAATGGTAGCAATATGGATGTGGTTAATGCGCAACTCAATGCCGAAGCTAACAAACTAAGTCAACGTGAAGACCACTTAGTAACCAACTTTGTTATTTCTAATTTTGATAACATTTTAGGTCCAGGTGTCTTCTTCTTGGTAACCATTGGCAACCAATATCCAGAGTTAACTCCGTGGATAGAAGATATTATGAGCAAGGCTACACCCAATTTTAAAAATAGTCCATATGTAAAAGATTACTACCAAAAGGCACAAGAGAATGAGCAAATAATGAATGGTATGCGAGATGTGCCAGCTACTAATACACAACCTACCCCAAATGTACAGCAACTTCCGCCACCAGCTACACCCACTGATTTAGCTAAGCCCTCGGCAAGTAACTAATATATCATAGAAAAGAAATGATGCAAACATATATATATGGTGGAACGATTGTCAATGAAAATAAAATTTTTAAGGGTTCTATCTTAATAAAAAACGATCGTATCACCCGTATTGATAACAACACTAACAAGCCCCATGGCAATTATCTTAAAACGATAGATGCCACGGGGTGCTTTGTTTTACCTGGTGTAATAGATGAGCACGTGCACTTTCGTGAACCTGGACTTACAGCCAAAGCCAATATTGACAGTGAGAGTAGGGCTGCCGCATACGGTGGAGTAACATCATATTTTGATATGCCTAACACCATTCCGCAAACCACAACAATAGAAACATGGAAGGCTAAACACTTGTTGGGCGAGCAGCATAGTCATGTTAACTACAGCTTTGTGTTTGGTGCTACCAATGAAAATGCGGCATTGTTGCCTACACTCAATAAGCATTTGGTGCCAGCAATTAAGTTGTTTATGGGTGCCAGCACAGGTAACATGCTGGTGGATAAGCGTGAAACATTAGAAGAAATCTTCAAAACTTGTCCGTTTCCAGTAATAACGCATTGTGAAGATTCTAACATGATTAATGCTAACATGCAGGCTGTTAAATTGAAACTTGGCAACCATATAGACATATCTTTGCATCCTATTATACGTAGTGCTGAAGCTTGTTATCATTCAACGGAACTGGCAGTTAAATTAGCCAAGAAGTATGGTACACGCTTACATGTTGCACATCTTACCACCGCATGCGAATTATCTTTCTTTGGTATGGATGATAAGATAACTGCTGAAGCCGTTATTCCGCATCTGATGTTCTATAATGATGATTACAAAACACTGAAAAGTCTTATAAAATGCAATCCTGCAGTCAAGACTTACACCGACCGAGAGGCTTTGCGTGCGGCTTTGTCTAACGGCAAAATTTACACGATTGCCACTGACCATGCCCCTCATCTCTTGGTAGATAAACAAGGAGGTGCATGTTGTGCTGCTTCTGGTATGCCCATGGTACAGTTCTCTTTGCCTACCATGTTAGAGCTGGTTGACGCAGGCGTGTTGTCTATTACCCAACTGGTACAGCTGATGTGTCATCATCCAGCACAATTATTTGAAATAAAAGAACGAGGAGTTTTGCGCAAAAACTATAAGGCAGATATTACGATAGTAAAGCCAAATATGCCATGGACGGTTACAGAAGAGGTGATACAAAGCAAATGCAAATGGAGTCCAATGTTGGGACATACATTCCATTGGAAGGTTATGCAAACCATTTGCAATGGTCATTTGGTGTACGATAATGGCTCTTTTGATGATAATTACCGAGGAGAAAAAATACTTTTTAGATAAGATTTTATAATCATTTTCTCTTTTTTTTGTATTTTTGTAACTCAAAATGGTTTCAATGATTGCAAGAATATACATATTATTGTTACTTATGATAGTGCTACCAGATACTTACATCTATGCATTCTATCTGCGCAAATGGTTTCGGCATCATATATGGAAACAACTATTATGGTGGTTACCTACCGTAGTGATGCTGGTATATACTATTAAATTAGCTCTTGACCCCAATTTTGTACCCTCCAATTCAGTATGGTTAACCGTTTATTTGTTCCTTTTCGGTTTGCTAATAGCGTCAAAAATTGTCTTCTCATTGTGTTCGCTTATTGGCTTAGTATGTCACAAACTCTTTAAGTCTAAACACAATTGGGGTAATTTGTTAGGCTTTATTCTCTCCTTGTTTGTTATCTACATTTGCATTTATGGCTTTACTTTAGGCTTTAGTAAACTAAAGATAACGCATATAAATCTTACCTTTAGCACATTACCCAAGAGCTTTGACGGTTATAAAATCGTTCAATTTTCCGATGCACATGTAGGCAGTTATCAAGGTTCTCGGTATACAATTCTGCAAAAGGCAATTGATAGTATCAATTCGCAACATGCTGATATGATTGTTTTTACTGGAGATTTGCAAAATATTGAACCATCAGAACTTACCCCTTGTCAATCGCTTTTAAGTTCTCTTCATGCCAAAGACGGAGTTTTTTCTGTATTGGGAAATCACGATTATAGTTTGTATATCACAGCTCCTGCTGATGTAAAATATGCCAACGAGCAAAAAATGATTACCTTACAACAGCAAATGGGATGGAAACTTTTGCGCAATGAGCATCGTACTTTGCATAGAGGCATCGATTCAATCGTTATTGCTGGTGAAGAAAATGACGGTTTACCGCCTTTCCCTGCCAAAGGAAATATTAAACAAACCTTGCACGGTGTAGCCACTAATACTTTTGTTGTGATGTTGCAACACGACCCAACAGCATGGAGAAGAAATATCCTCAAAGAGTCTACTACGCAACTAACCTTATGCGGACACACGCATGGCGGACAGTTTAGCATATTGGGTATGCGCCCTACCCAGTTGATTTACAAGGAAGATTACGGTGTATATCATGAGGGAGAACGTGTGCTTAATGTTTCTTGTGGATTGGGAGGACTTATCCCTTTTCGCTTCGGAATTCCAGGAGAGATTGTAGTTATCACCCTTCATTCAGCAAAAAAATAAATTTATCATCAACCTATGAACTATCTGTATCGTATATACCAATTATTTATAGTATTGCCCCTTGCGGCAATAATCACCGTATTAACAGCTTTAACTACCATTATTGGTTGTACTATTGGCAACGGACACGTTTGGGGATATTTTCCTGGAAAGTTGTGGGCGTGGCTCATTATCCGACTATTATTATTACCTGTGAAGGTGGAGGGACGTGAACATCTGCAAAAAAATCAATCGTATGTGTTTGTTAGCAATCACCAAGGGGCTTTCGATATTTTTTTAATTTACGGTTTTTTAGGTAGGAACTTTAAGTGGATGATGAAGCACCAGCTGCGCAAGATACCATTTGTAGGTTTGGCATGTCAATCAGCTCATCACATATTTGTAGACAAGAGCAGCACTGCCAAGGTAAAACAAACCTATCAACAGGCTCGCAATACACTAAAAGACGGTATGTCATTAGTGGTATTTCCTGAAGGAGCTCGTACCTATACAGGTAAAATGCAATCGTTTAAGCGTGGGGCTTTCATGCTGGCTAACGAGCTTCAATTACCAATTGTGCCACTTACTATTAATGGCTCGTTTAACATCATGCCTCGAATGCGTGATATGAAATGGGTGCTATGGCATCCGTTAAAGCTCACTATCCACAAACCTATCGATCCCCTTCCACAAGATGCTACCAACATTACAAAGGTAGCAAAGCAGAGTTATCAAGTAATTATGCACTCGTTAGTAGCTGAATATCAGGATAAGACGATAAAAGAAGCAGTGCAATAGCGTGATACCTTCTATCTTATAAAGGTAAAAAAATAAGTTGATAGTTTTGCAGATTATGGCTTTTGTCCTATCTTTGCATAAAACAAGCTTCACCTCAACAAATTCAAACAAGTTTGATTACCTTTGCCTTTCACTATCTTTGCCGAAGAAAGGCAATGTCTCATCAAAATTAATTAAGTAAAGTTGAAAGAAAATAGTATGAGCAATAAAAGCTCTGAAAATACAATATAATATAGGATATAGGGGTTTTCCCCTATATCTGAGGAGCTATCTTCTACAAAGAAGCCCTGAAAGAACGACATAATTATAATGGTACAATTACGAGGAAATAGTTTTACAGCAAAGCATAGCACAATTACATAGTGGCAAGCCCCTATGGCTATACTCTGCCCCCTTTTAGGGCTTTCTCCTCCGTAGCATTTATAAACCAAAAGAAATATTCAAGTTCTAAAAAAAACAAAAGATAAATAACTATGAATAATTGCGACAGCATTGTGATTATCCCCACATACAATGAGAAAGAGAACATGGAAAAAATAATTCGTGCTGTCTTTGCTCTTGATAAGTGCTTCCATATATTAGTGATAGACGATGGCAGTCCTGACGGCACTGCCAACATTGTTCAGCGACTGATGCAAACCGAGTATTCCGATCGCTTGTTTATCATCGAACGACAGGGTAAATTAGGATTAGGTACTGCTTACATCACTGGATTTAAGTGGGCATTGCAGCATCAATACGATTATATTTTTGAAATGGATGCCGACTTTAGCCACAATCCCGATGACCTACCCCGCTTGTATGCTGCTTGTCATGATAAAGGCTACGATGTTGCCATTGGCTCTCGATATGTAAGTGGTGTCAATGTCGTTAACTGGCCCATAGGAAGAGTACTCATGAGCTACTTTGCCTCTAAGTATGTACGCTTTATCACTGGCTTTAATGTGCATGATACAACAGCAGGCTTTAAGTGTTACAAGCGAAGGGTACTGGAAACAATTTCATTAGATAAGATAAGATTTAAGGGTTATGCTTTCCAAATAGAAATGAAATATACCGCTTATAAGATTGGTTTTAAGATAAAAGAAGTACCCGTTGTCTTTGTTAATCGCCGTGAAGGCGTTAGCAAAATGAATGGAGGCATATTTGGTGAAGCTTTCTTTGGTGTCATGCGTCTGCGCTTAGACGGATGGTTTAAGAAGTATCCAAAGCTAAAAGAGTAGCAGTTCCTCAAGGTTCTCCCTCCCCCCC
>CAMQBR010000026.1 GCA_946999045.1 uncultured Prevotella sp. | reverse complement strand
CCTTGGCTCAGCAATACGCACCTTTTAAAATGTTGCAAACGGCATTGGGAAAATTGATTCTGAAAAAGGCTACCATCAAGATGGCGGGAGAACGGTCTGGATTGGGAACACAAAAGCTCATTGCGATGATACGGCAGGCCATACGCCGCATCAGTCAATCTTCAAAAGTTAGTTAAAGAAAAAATACTTTGTCAAAAGACGAAACATTAGCCACAGATTAACAAGATAAAAAATATCTATTATCATCTTATATAAGCCTTTAATCTATGGTTGAGTTATGAGCTTATTTGTTCATAAACTTATGTTTTCTTTATTTTCCAGCAGAAAATCTAATTATAAAGTTCAAAGCTCAAAGCGAACTAATTCCTTATATCTAAATAAAAAAAGCGAGGCACATGCTTGATAACATGTTACCTCGCTTTATAAAGACGTTTTCTTTCTCCATACCTATATAAAGGCAGCAGAGAATAAGAAAATAGTAAATTAGTCTAATTGAGCCAATTTGTTGTTAGAACCCAATACATTAACAATTTTGTGAGTGTAAAGTTCTACCATCAAATCACGAGCTGGTCCACAATACTTACGTGGGTCGAACTCTTGTGGCTTCTCATTAAATACCTTACGCACAGCAGCAGTGAAAGCAAGACGAGAGTCAGAGTCGATATTAATCTTGCAAACAGCACTTTTGGCAGCTTTGCGGAGTTGTTCCTCAGGAATACCAACAGCATCTGGCAATTTACCACCATTCTCGTTAATAATCTTAACATACTCCTGTGGTACAGAAGATGAGCCGTGAAGAACGATTGGGAAACCAGGAAGTTTCTTCATAATCTCATCCAAGACATCGAATGCCAATGGTGGTGGTACTAACAAACCAGTCTTTGGGTCGCGTGTGCACTGCTCTGGAGTAAACTTGTAAGCCCCATGAGAAGTACCAATAGAAATAGCCAAAGAGTCAACACCTGTACGGCTTACAAAGTCGATTACCTCTTCTGGTTTTGTGTAGTGAGATACGTTAGATGAGACCTCATCCTCAACACCTGCTAATACACCGAGCTCACCTTCAACAGTTACGTCAAATTGGTGTGCATACTCTACAACCTTCTTTGTTACAGCAATATTCTCCTCGTATGGAAGCGCAGAACCATCAATCATTACACTTGAGAAGCCATAGTCTACACAGCTCTTACATGTTTCGAAAGTATCACCGTGATCTAAGTGAAGTGCAATTTCTGGGTGTTTACACCCTAACTCCTTTGCATACTCTACAGCACCTTGTGCCATATAGCGGAGCAATGTTTGGTTAGCGTATTTACGTGCACCTTTAGATACCTGTAAGATAACAGGAGACTTTTGTTCTGAAGAAGCTTTGATAATAGCTTGCAACTGCTCCATGTTGTTGAAGTTGAAAGCTGGGATAGCGTAACCGCCATTGATAGCTCTCTTAAACATTTCACGTGTGTTTACGAGGCCTAATGATTTGTAATCTACCATAATTTTATTATTTTAAGAATGAGTATCCTATTTAATCTTTTCATCACCGCAAAGTTAACATTTTAATTTATTATATCAAAGGAGTTTTACTTTTTTTATATTACTATTTTTAATTGGAAAAATAAGATGTGAAAAAGTAATACCAGACTCTTAAATTTCAGGCTATTTCTATAAATCGGCTTCGTTATTTTTTTCGCTTATTTTTGGCTCAAAATGTAACAAAACTAATTTATCCCCCCCATCTCATTATAGTTCTTCGGTTTTTATACTGATAACATTGCCTGTTACGGCATCTAACACAAGATATGTCATGAGCTTTTTGCTCCATAACTTACCACTGATATTTTCAACATTACCATATTGAGCTGCATAGGTTTCAAATGTTGAAAACGGTTTTTCTTCCTTTGTTATAACAATTTTTATTTTGCCAGGCAAGTTAACATTGATGCCCACATTGTTTTTATCTTTCTTTTTATTTTCATCGGATAGCTTTAAGGTTGGTATTACTTTTTGGTTGAGTACCTTTATATAATAAGGTATACCACCCAAGTCATCGTTATCTACCATTCCTAAATAATGAGAAAAACGGAACAGGAGAGCTTTATCAACATCCTTTGAAGGGACATAATCTACAAAAGTTTCTACCGTATCTACTTGCGTTGTCCCCTCAAAGAATTGTAATAATGCCTTTTCTTGCGTATTCAAGTTGTTAAGCATGAGTTTAAGTTGAGCACCATCCTTCGGCATAAACTCTGCTTCACCACGAGATAGTTGGTTCTTGCTGTCACGAATGTCATAAATTTCTTGCGCTATCAGTTCGGCAGTCTTGGCATTACTACCAGCTGCCAACATCTCAGCTGTCATATATTTAGTAGGATCAATAGGCGCAGGTTGAGGTGTTGGCTCAAAAGGTTCTATTGGTTTTGCAGCCTCAGCTTTTGCATTAACCGCCATAATCACGCCATTCTTATCACGTTGCACACTCACAAGGCTATGTTTTTTATCAATAGTTGCCGTAAATTGTTTAGATGAATCTGGAATCGCATAACTATCCATATTCAATTTTACAATACGATAAGTTGTAGTGGGAACATCTTTTACCTGTTTCTTTAAGTATTTCTCTGAGTAACAAGCATACTGTCCGGGGGTAAAAGTTGTTTTCTCTATCAACAAAGAAAAACGTAAAGCCGTCTTTGGGAGAAAATAAGTAACCCCCTCTGTTGGTATCTGAGCAAGAACTACTCCAAAGTTGCAGAGTAATAAACATATAGAAAAAATATATTTTTTCATTGTGCAAAATCTTTTATAAACTATTGAATATGGGGATTGTTTATGTTACTATCAAAATCTATTGAACAATCTCTTGGAAATGCTTTGGGTAAGAATTTAATAAGATCTCCTGCCGTCATGCTCTCTTCTCCTAAATCTTCAGCAGCCAAATCGCCAGCTTTTCCATGAATATCCATTCCTCTCATACAAGCATCAGCAGGACAATAGCCACGAGCCAATAAGCCTGTGATGATACCAGTTAAGACATCTCCACTGCCAGCTGTTGCCATACCAGCATTGCCAGTGGTGTTGAATATTACTTTTCCATTGGGCAAGCACAATGCAGAGTGGTGTCCTTTTAGCAATATATATCCTTCAATACGCTGTGCTAAATTGAGAGCTTTGCTCAATCGTTCAAAGCAACTATCGCTGGTATTACCCACCAGTCTGTCAAACTCTTTAGGATGTGGCGTCAAGATAATCTTCTTAGGAAGCTGTTGCATCCACGCACGATGTGAAGCTAACATATTAAGCGCATCTGCATCAACCACTACAGGGCATTGAGCCCGACGTATTTGTGCAATCATAGCTATGGCAGTATCTTCATCTTGTCCTAATCCAGGACCAATACCCATAGCTTGATAGCATTTGGTGTCAATGGGTTCGGTAAAATGTTCATCACCGATATCATGACTAACAATGGCTTCTGGCACACTAATTTGTAATATATCGTTATTAAGCTTAGGTGTGTGAACTGTTATTTTTCCCACCCCAGAACGCAAACACGCTTTGGCAGCCAACACCGCTGCACCTGCCATACCGTATTTACCCGCCACCAGTAGAGCATGCCCCATATCTCCTTTGTGCGCTACAGACTTACGACCAAGTACAAATATCTTTTCATTCGTGTTGTAAATAGCATCTATCTTTTCTACATATTCATCTAACAAACCAATGTACAATACTTCAATTTTACCAAAATAAGGTAGCATATCATCCAAAAACATGGATAACTTTTCGTTTCCTATGGTTAAAGTAAGGTTGGCTTTGATAATATTAGACAAAACATTCATGCTATTGTCTTCGGTCATCATTCCAGAAGGCATATCTATGCTAATAACCTTGCACGGTGATTGGTTGATGTATCTTACCAATGACGCAAAGCCTCCGTAGAGAGGTTTATTGAGTCCAGAGCCAAACAAACCATCAATAACTAATGTGCCTGCAGTTAATTCTGGTGGTTCAAAATTAAGTGTTATTTCTGTAAAGTTCTTTATCGACGTTGTGTCAAGCAGTCGTTTCTTATTAGTAACGCAATCTTCAGAAAGCTTATTATTGATGTTAAACAGATAAACACTAACAATGTAGTCATCTTTTGCCAACAATCGAGCCACAGCCAAAGCATCTCCCCCATTGTTGCCAGGACCTGCAAACACTATGATAGCATCCCTTTTACTCCACCTTCTTTTTATGGCAAGAAAGATCTGTTGGGCTGCCTCTTCCATTAAGTCAATGCTCTTAATGGGCTTATGCTCTATTGTATATTTTTCCAGCTCGTGTATCTGAGCTCCTGTTAAAATCTTCATTATCACTAAAATATCTTCATTACTGCAAAAATACAAAAATTAATTCATAAAATACAAATTATAATTTATGAATTCGTGAATTATGAATTGATTTGGTTGTTTAGTTCGTTATAATTTAGTATCTTTGCGCTTTCTAATATAAAATTATATCATCCATGGATGAAGTTACAATTAAGGATAAAACTTTTAAAACGTTTATTCCAGAAACAGAGATTCTAAAGCGAGTAAAGGCAGTTGCCGACAAAATTAATATTGACTTGGCTGATAAAAATCCACTTTTCTTAGCTGTACTCAATGGCTCATTTATTTTCGCAGCCGACTTAATGCGGTACATTACCATACCTTGCGGAATATCGTTTGTAAAACTTGCTTCATATCAAGGTATTGCATCAACTGGTGTTATCAAGGAGGTTATTGGCCTAAATGAAGACATAACCGACCGTGCGGTGATTATCATTGAGGATATTATTGACACGGGTGCTACCATGAAGCGTATGTTAGAAACACTTGGTACACGTAGGCCAGCATCAATAGATATCTGTACATTACTGTTAAAGCCAGATAAGCTAAAGATTCCTTTAGACATTAAATATGTTGCCATGGAAATACCTAACGATTTTATTCTAGGGTATGGATTGGATTACGACCAGCAAGGACGAAACTTAAGAGACATTTATACAATAGTAGAATAATGAAGAATATTGTAATTTTTGGTGCTCCAGGTTCTGGAAAAGGCACACAGAGCGATAAGCTCATTGAAAAGTATAGACTTGAGCATATCTCTACTGGAGATGTGTTACGTAGTGAAATTAAAAACGGTACAGAGTTAGGTAAAACAGCAAAGTCGTATATTGATAAAGGACAGCTTATTCCAGACGACTTGATGGTTAACATTCTTGCAAGTGTATACGATAGCTTTGGCAAAGAACACAAAGGTGTTATCTTCGATGGCTTTCCACGTACCATTCCTCAAGCAGAAGCTTTGAAAGAGATGCTGGCTAAGCGTGAGCACAAAGTTGCTGCCATGATAGAGCTGGATGTTCCTGAAGATGAATTGATGAAGCGTTTACTTCTTCGTGGTCAACAAAGCGGTCGTAGCGATGATAACGAGGAAACTATAAAAAAACGTTTGAATGTTTATCACTCTCAAACCGCTCCTTTAATTGAATGGTATAAAAAAGAAGGCATTCATCATCACATCAATGGTTTTGGTGAATTAAACAGAATTTCTGCTGACATCTACGAAGTAGTTGACAACTTGTAATTAAATTGCTGTAGGGGAGGCATACGAACCGTACATCCCTACAAGCATAAAAATAAACCATTTATATTTTTGCTTATAAACTAATGGCTTAACTTATTAAGAATGGTTCTATAAATTACCACCGTATATTAGTAATTAAATTTTATGAAATACGTTTTGTTAGCTTTTGGCTTTTTTTTAAAACAGGCTACAGCTCAACAATTCAAACACGTTTGATTGTCTTTCGGCTTGCATTGTTTTTGGTTCAAAAATAAGTACAAAATCTAACAAAACTAATTTATAGAACCTTCCTTAACTCCTTATTTTCTTAACTCCATTATCATCAGATAAAATGTTAAAAGTACAATCCAATTCCAATTTTGTAGATTACGTCAAGATTTGTTGCCGTTCGGGTAAAGGCGGTCGAGGGTCAATGCATCTTCGACATGTAAAATACAATTATAATGGTGGACCTGACGGAGGAGATGGTGGTAAAGGCGGAAGCATTTACTTAAGAGGTAACCATAACTATTGGACTTTATTGCACTTGCGTTACAACCAACATATCTTTGCTGAGCATGGCGGTAATGGTGGTAAAGACAAATGCCATGGCACCGATGGCAAAGATATTTACATAGATGTGCCATGTGGTACCGTAGTATATAATGCCGAAACTGGTAAGTTTGTATGCGATGTAACCGAAGATGGACAAGAGATTTTGTTGCTAAAAGGTGGTAAAGGAGGATTAGGTAATTTTCAGTTTCGCACACCAACTAATCAAGCTCCACGTTATGCACAACCAGGAGAGCCTATGAAAGAGATGACCATCATCTTAGAATTAAAGCTCTTAGCAGATGTTGGACTGGTTGGTTTTCCTAATGCAGGCAAATCTACATTAGTATCAGCATTATCAAGTGCCCGTCCTAAAATAGCCAATTATCCATTTACTACACTCGAACCATCCTTGGGCATTGTAGCCTATCGCAACCATAAATCATTTGTAATGGCAGATATTCCTGGCATTATAGAAGGAGCTAGTGAAGGCAAAGGCTTAGGATTACGCTTTCTCCGACATATAGAACGTAACTCTCTATTGCTGTTTATGATTCCAGGTGATACCGATGATATAAAGAAAGAATACAATATCTTGCTCAATGAGTTACGTACATTCAATTCAGACATGATGGCAAAACACCGTGTATTGGCTATTACCAAATGCGATTTATTGGACGATGAACTCATAGAGATGTTGAAAGAAACGCTTCCTACAGATTTACCTGTGGCTTTTATCTCTGCCGTAACAGGTCAAGGGATAGAAGAATTAAAGGATATTTTGTGGCAAGAACTGAATAGTGAAAGCAATAAACTAAAAGAGATTATTGCCGAAGATAAATTGATACATCGTGATAAAGAAATCAAGGCATTAAACACGGAAATGGAAGCTGAAGGCGAGTTGGCTGATATTGAGTGGGTTGATGAAGATAAGATAGAAAATATAGACGACTTAGAAGATTTTGAATACGAGGAGGTGTAATTTTATAAATATGGAAGATTCAATGCAACCACAACTTTTATACCATACATTACACCCCGATGTTATAGCCTTTTCTACAACTAGAAAAGGAGGAGTAAGTAAAGGTAATTATGCCGAATTTAATCTTAATCTCTATTGTGGAGATAATGAACAAAACATTGCAATCAATCGTTCTTCATTGTGTGAGGAGCTACATATTGACAATCATCATCTGTTAGTAGCACATCAAGTACATAGTATTAAGGCACGAATTATTACCAAAGAGTTCTTTACGCTTCCTGCATCTACTCAAAGTATGTTGTTAGAGGGGGTAGATGCCATGATAACCAATATGCACAAAGTCTGCATCGGTGTATCTACTGCCGATTGCATTCCCATATTATTGTACGATGAGAATCTACACGTTGCAGCCGCCATACATGCAGGTTGGCGCGGGACACTTCAAAGAATAGTGCAACGTACCATTCATACCATGACACAAACTTATAATTGTCATCCACAAGACCTACATGCTTGTATTGGTCCAGGCATCTCACTTGCTTATTTTGAAATAGGCGAGGAGGTTTATCAAGCCTTTTCCAAAGCTGGTTTTAATATGACTTCTATTGCTCAAAAGTTTGATAAATGGCATATTAATCTTCCTAAATGCAATCAACAACAATTGTTGGATATGGGAGTTAAAGAAAAAAATATAATTGATACAGGTATCTGTACTTACAGTAGATCAGATGACTTCTTCTCAGCCCGACGCTTAGGCGTAAATTCAGGAAGAATATATAATGGAATAATTCTTCGTTAGATTTGTAAAGTTATAGGCGGGTTCTATAAACATATTACACCATTATATCAGAAAGAAGAGTGTAAACAGGCATAGATTTTTTCAAACACAATTTTGATAATTTTCATAATTAATATGGCTATAAAGCAAGCTATACAACTGAACGAACAAATAAAATTGACCTCAAAAATAGTCTCACAATCTGTCAAAGCTAATTTATAGAACCGCCCTTAAATGTATTCGGTGCAGCCTGTTTTCTATAAGAAGAAGCTAAAAATCTAACAAAGCTAATTTATAGAAGCAAACATTGTTAGCTTTTATATATTATCTTTGCGCTATCTCTTCTTATGCCTGTTGGCTCTCTGCTCTCTGTACTTAGCTTTTTGTCGAGCCGAACCACTACCATGCGCACCCGTTATATATTTCTTTTTTTTAGCTTTGGTTTTTATTTTATCATCATCAGTACGCTCCTTTGGAGCCTTTCGAAAAGTAATACCATGCTCTAAAATATCTTCAAAATCTGTCATATTATTGATTAATGGTGAAACAATCTAATACCTGTAAATGCCATGGCTATACCATATTTGTCGCAAGTATCAATAACATGGTCATCGCGAACAGAACCTCCTGCTTGTGCAATGTATTCTACACCACTCTTGTGAGCTCGCTCTATATTATCGCCAAATGGGAAGAAAGCATCACTACCTAATGCTACCTTCGTATTCGTAGCTAACCACACTTTCTTTTCTTTCGTTGTTAATGGTTCTGGTTTGGTAGTAAAGAATTGTTGCCAGGTACCTTCTTGCAATAAATCTTCATACTCATTACCTATATATAAGTCTATACTATTATCTCGATCAGCTCTACGAATACCTTCTTTGAAAGGCAAGTTCATTACTTTTGAATATTGACGAAGCCACCAAATATCAGCCTTTTGTCCAGCCAATCGAGTACAATGTATTCTACTTTGTTGTCCAGCACCAATGCCAATAGCCTGACCATCTTTTACGTAACATACACTATTGCTTTGTGTATATTTTAAGGTAATTAACGAAATAATTAAATCTCGTTTAGCTTCTTCAGTAAAATTTTTGTTCTTCGTTGGAATATTCTCAAACAACGAGTCATCGTTCAGCTTTACATTATTACGACCTTGCTCAAAGGTAATACCAAAAACTTGCTTGTGTTCAATAGAATTAGGTACATACGTGCTATCTATTTTTATAATATTGTATGTGCCTTTTCGCTTTTGTTTCAATATTTCGAGAGCCTCTTCCGTATAACCTGGAGCAATTACCCCATCACTTACCTCACGCTTTATGAGTGTGGCTGTTGCTTCATCGCAAGTGTCACTCAATGCAACAAAATCGCCATACGAACACATACGGTCAGCACCTCTGGCTCGTGCATAAGCATTAGCAAGGGGGGTGAGATTAACTTTTACATCATCTACAAAATATATCTTCTTCAGTGTATCAGTAAGTGGTAATCCAATAGCTGCCCCAGCAGGCGATACATGCTTAAAAGATGCTGCTGCAGGATAGCCCGTTGCCTCTTTTAATTCTTTTACTAATTGCCAGCTATTCAGCGCATCAAGGAAATTAATATAGCCAGGACGACCGTTAAGTACTTCGATAGGTAATTCACCTTCTTCCATATAAATGCGTGAAGGCTTTTGGTTAGGATTGCATCCGTACTTTAATGCTAATTCTTTCATATTAAAAAATAGGGTTGTTACGTGATGCAAAGTTACAAAAAATATTTGTGTATTCTAAGTTTATGAGATGCTTTTAAGTTTTCTTCTCATTGTCGTTTTCCTTTTTTATCTCATAAATTAGAGAGAGAGAAGAACATTCTCTGCTATCATGTACTTATGCTTCCACAGAATGATTTTTCACTTGCAACGAACCCAATATTTCTTTTAATAAGAAAGTGGCATTTTGATTGCGAGCTACACCTTGAATAACCTTGTAAGAATAAGAAACCTGTGTGACCAAAGCTATTTCAAAGCAATAATTATGATAACGTTCACCCTGCATTTTAGACAATTCAAGGTCGTGCGTAGCAATAACACCCGTTACAGGCAAAGAAGAGATAGATTGTAAGAAGAGACGAGACCCATTAAGTTTATCCAAAGAATTGGTACCCTTTAGTATCTCATCCAATATAATAAGCGTATGCTTATTGTGCTTACAATAATCTATAAGTTGCTGCAAGCGCAACAGCTCTGCATTAAAATAAGAAATACCATGCGCCAAATCATCTGTCGTCCGCATACTACTAAAGAGGTGATATACCGATACTCGTAGCGAAGAAGCAAACACGGGCATACCATTCATGGCTAACAAATAGTTGATACCCAATGCACGCAAAAAAGTACTCTTGCCCGCCATATTAGCTCCAGTAATAATATAATAATGTTGATGCTGCAAATAAAAATTGTTCTTCACCGCCTTTGCTCCCAAGAACGGATGATACAAGTCAATGGCTTCGTACACCATGCTATCTCTTTCTATAACCTCCGCCCTACCCGATTGCGGTTCATTATAACGGAAAGTAGCCATACTCACCAACGCATCCAACTCACTAATCAATGCTATCCAATTAGAAAAGTCCTCTAAATATTGCCCTTGCCAACGCAAAAACTTGCGAACAAGGAAGAAATCGCTTAAAAAGAAAGCATTCATAATGAACATTCCCAAAATATTGCCACGTCTGTCAAGCGCATTCAAGATAACATCTAATTGTTCAAAAGCACTCAGCGCTTGTTGCAAATTATTCGCAATAGCCTTGTTTTGAGATGTTTTAAACGAAGTAGATGACACCAAGCGAATTACTTTTACATAGTTTTTTAGTTGCTCATACAACTTATTTGCCTCAGTGCTAATGGCCTTGCAAGCACCTCCACAAACGAAGAGAATGCCAAAGAATTGAAAGATAGTCCACCATATAGGTAATTGAGCATTCACCCAACCAAAGATAGAAGCCACGATAGAAAGCCACAAACCTACTATCAACAGGTATGCAATCCACAAAGGAACAAACTTTTTAGCAAACTGTGCAGATATTTTTGCCTGATTGATATTGTTCAAAACCTTCTGTATCCTGCTACTGTCAATACGTCCATCCTGTCCCAATGCCATGAAATCAGCTCTCAACTGTTCCTTTTGAGCTAACTCATTAACAGCATCAGCTCTATCAGAATGGTTATCTGTAGACGATAATTGAGCAGCCAAGTAATCACTACCTCCTGTTGTTACTGTTCGGTTGATACGCTGAAACAGAGAGTTGTTGCCAAAAACATCTAAGTCGAACGTAAAAGGATGATGCGCATCTACATATTGTTCACCATTATCAAAGCACGAATAATCACCTTGCAAATAAGATAATTCATGCAAATAAACCTGTTTAAGATTAGATAGGCGATGAATTTTTTCTTCATTTTTTATATCCATGTACCGTACTACGCCATATAAAATCAACGATACCATCGATAAGACAATAGAAAGAATGCCCCAAGAAACTAAAGTGTAAAGAACCAAAAAGGCTACAAACAAAATAAATAAAGTTATTTCTCCAGCAACAAATACTCTGCCTTTATGCTTAAGCAACAATATTTGCTGTTCCAACTTTTGCTGCTGTGAGGTATAAAAGTATTGTAAATTCATTAGGTAATTTTGTTTATTAAGACAACATTATTAATTATTTTATCCTTACAAGACGAACACTATCAAACTTGTTCGAATTGTTGAGGCGCAACCTGCTTTCTAATAAAAAGAAGCCTTTTGCAAAGGTATGAAAAAAAAGGAACACACAAAACACATCTATTCTTTTTATATTAATAGAGTGAGCAATTATATTTCATTGAAAGAAAAGATGTATGCAACATATAAGCATATAAACAAAAAAAGGACTACCGCCGTAGTCCAACCTTTGTTAACCTTAAATCTAATACCATGAAAAACACGATGCAAAAATATAGCTATCTACCATATCTTGCAAATGTTTTTGTATATGAATTTACCCTTTTACCTGTTTTATTGATATATATCAAATTTACTGTAAATTATTTTTAGTTAATTTATAGGGACGCTCGGTTCAAGTGTCCACATAGAACAATAAAATTAACAACAAATTTCATATAAAAGACAAGAGATATGTCATAAATTATACGCACCAAAACAAGTGCATCATTCTACAGGTAAAGTCTCTGGAAGCTGTATCAAGCCCTCTTGCTTTTGTCCATCCATTAATATTCTAAGAGGCTTCCAAAAACGTACATGGCGCACATACTTCGTTTCCTCTATAGCTGGCATGGCGTTCAAAATATCCTCTCTAAACAAACCATTGTGATTTACTTCATCTATTGTAAAGTAGCCAACACCAAAGCTGGTGAGGTTTTGAAAAAAGTGTGTCCCCTGACTTGGGTCTATACTATAATGCTTCAAGGTCGTTTCTACAATAACTTTGGCAGCATTGATATGCGACCATTTTACAGGAATACCCAACCAATAATCGCTTGCCCCCCATCTCCCAGGACCTACCAATACATAACTTTCTTTACGAGAAAGAAATTTTTGGTTTATTTGTTCTATCTCCATAGCAATCTTAGGGTTATTGACTGCCGTAAAATCTTTGTCTGTTTTAACATACACCACATCCATAACATCGTCTACAATACCATTCCCCAACGAATTATGCGAACGTAACAAACACGCATCATCAGCAATAGCAGCTACATTTTCCTCTATCATGTGTTTGGAATCTACAATAGGACGAATCTGTAAAAGATAGAATTTACCCGTACGATTAGCATTAATGTCGCAAGCAAACTCTATCTCCACAGGACAACGCATACTCGCTGCTCCGTAGGTCATTGACATTTGCAATATCTTTGCCAGGGGGAAAACATCTTGCTGTAACACGCCTGCAAAAGATATAATCTTACGGCCACCAGGATATATCCCATCCCTAATCAATTGGTTATAAGCATCGTAAGTAGATGCAACATACATCAATGCCCCATCTTTATCAGCCTCACTTACTGGCAATTGCGTAAGATTAAATCCATCATCTACCTTAAAATCACAGCTCACGTGCGACATATCCAAAGCATAAAACTGTGTTTGTGTTTTGCACAATGCTGTATTCATTTCCGACATTTGCAAGATATGGTGAGGATGAAAAGGTGATATGCGCAACGTTTGTCCGCCCTCAACAATATATTTTCCCAAACCCAATGCCAATGAAGCAATGCCTTCTGAAGCTTTTTCGTTACCAATGGGATAATAATTGAGCGAACGCAGTACCCCACTTATCTTTGGATAATAATACGAACCATATTGCTTGCCCACCACTTCTTGCAAAATAACCGCCATTTTCTCTTGGTCTATTAGGTTACTTGTAGCTGTCATATAGGCTTTAGAATCTTTATAAAACACCGAAGCATACACTGATTTGATAGCACATACCAGCATCTTTAGCATGGCTTGCTTATCTTCGAGGTAAGGTATCATATAGGTAGAATAGATGCCCGCAAAAGGCTGATAGTGAGAATCTTCCAACAACGAGCTCGACCGAATAGCAATAGGACTCTTGGTCGCTTCAAAGAACGTAAAGAAATCATCCTTCAAATCAGGCGATAGCTTGGCTTTTAAGAAGTGTTGCAATATCTTTTCATCACTCGCATCACTCAATGCAATATGGTAAAGGTGGTTATTCTCCATAAATTGATCGAACAAATCGGTACACAGCACCAATGTTTTAGGTATCTGTACCGTTGCTCCTTCATATTGATTAAAGTCGGAATGCATCTTGATAATATGGTCTAAGAACGCTAACCCACGACCTTTTCCACCCAACGAACCCTCGCCAATACGTGCAAAGTGAGCATATTGGTCAAACTTTAGTCTATCAAATTCTGCCACAATGCCTATATTCTTCATATGGCGATACTGCAAAATAGCATCAAATATAATTTGCCTATGCGCATCAAGATCCTGCAACTTATCCCATGTTACCATCTTTAAAAATTCAGAAATAGGAAAGATAGACCTTGCACTAAGCCATCTACTTACATGATTTCGCGATATATGATACAACAGTGAGGCATCTGGTATCTTAAAGATATTATCTTGCAACTCCTTGAGCGAGTGTATACGCAATATTTCCTCATGTGTTTCTGGATTTCTAAAGATAAAATCTCCAAAGCCCATATGCTCTTCAAAGATATGCCGAAGGTCAATACTCATTACTTTTGAGTTCTTATCTACAAAACGAAAGCCCTCTTTCTCGGTTTTTACTCTATTCTTCGACTCCGAACTTTCTACTACCAAAGGCAGATAAGGCGCCTTCTTACGTATCTCACGCAACAACTTTAATCCTGCTTCAGGGTCTATTCTTCCATTCTTTGGGAAACGTGCATCACTAATAACCCCTAAAACATTATCGGCATATCGGTTATAATAAGCCAATGCCTCCTCGTATGTGCGAGCTAAAACTACCTTTGGACGTCCTCTCATCCTCAACGCTGCCGTATGCTTGTTTAATGCCTCAGAAGCCAAATGCTTATTCTGTACCAAAATATAACTATACAGATTTGGCAATACCGAACTGTAAAAGCGAATACTATCCTCTACCAATAATATAATTTGCACACCGCCCTCTTTTACATCATGCTCTAAATTCATTTTGTCTTCCATCAGCTTAATGATAGACATAATTAGGTTCGTATTACCCAACCAGCAGAATACGTATTCAAAAATACTTAGGTCTTCGTTTTGTATTCGTCGGGTAATACCATGTGAGAAAGGTGTTAACACAATGCAAGGAATATCAGGAAACTTATCTTTTATGCTGCGAGCCACAGCGAAAGCATCGTTATCAGCCGTACCAGGCATACACAATACCAAGTCAATAGAGGTAGATTTCAAGATACGAGCTGCCTCCTCCGTGGTACTCACCTGCATAAACATAGGTGGATAACGCAAGCCTAACTCCATGTACTCGTTAAATATTTTCTCCTCTACCCTACCATCATCCTCCAACATAAAGGCATCGTAAGGATTAGCCACTATCAACACGTTATAGATACGCCTCAACATAAGGTTTACAAATGTAACGTCTTTCAAATAAAATTTACTCCACTGGTTGGTATTGTTTTCGCTCATCATACAGAATTGTTGTTCACAATTTATGAGTAATGCGCTGCAATATACATCTACAACACATTACATTCATTATAATTGCAAAAATAAAAAAAAGGAAGTTTATGTACAACAAATAGAAAATAAAAAAAGAATATTTTTGTAATCGTCATTCCGCCTCATTGTTGATTAGAAAAAAAATACTAACAAACAGAGCTTTATAATTTAGTACCTTTGCAGACCCTTATAAAATTGCAAAGAATTTTGGGACGATGGTTGTTTATTTTGCCCATCCGTTTTCTGAAAGATTGGCTTTGTAGATTTTAAAACCATGTAAACCGAATACAATCAAGTTTGTTTGAATTATTGAGGCGCAGCCTGATTTCTATTAAAAGCCCCCCAAAAAAGATAACAAAACTTATTTCATATTTTTTCATAACATACGGTGGTAATTTATAGAACTACCCATAAAAACCATCCTAAAAAAAATAGTATAGCTTTGCACTTGCTTATATAATCCACCCTCTACTTTTGCTGTATTAAAAAGAATTAAAAAAGATACAAATATAAAGTACTATCCCAACAAAATATATATTTTTGCATCCTCACAATTTATTAATTCTTACAGAAGAAACTAGTGAGGATAACAGATTATTCTTTTTAATTGATTTATACAAATTATACAAAGATGAAGAAAATTAGAGCTGCCGTTGTAGGTTACGGCAATATAGGAAAATTTGCAGTAGAAGCTTTAGAAGCTGCTAACGATTTTGAAATAGCTGGTATTGTTCGTCGTCATGGTGCAGAAAACAAGCCAGCAGAGCTAATGCCCTACGAAGTAGTAAAGGACATTACAGAGTTAAAAAATGTAGATGTTGCCATTTTGGCTACACCCTCACGTAGTTGCAAAGAGTATGCCGAGAAGATTTTGCCATTGGGTATCAATACAGTAGATAGCTTTGATATTCATACAAGCATTGCTGATTACCGCAATGAGTTGATACCTATCTGCAAAAAGCACAATGCTGTAAGCATCATTAGTGCTGGTTGGGATCCAGGTTCTGACTCTATTGTTCGTACATTAATGCAGAGCTTAGCACCCAAAGGATTGTCTTATACCAACTTCGGACCAGGTATGTCAATGGGGCACAGTGTTTGTGTAAGAAGTAAAAAAGGTGTAAAGAATGCTCTTTCTGTAACCATTCCTTTAGGCGAAGGAATACACAGACGTATGGTTTACGTAGAGTTAGAAGAGGGTGCATCGCTTGATGAGGTAACAAATGAGATTAAAGCCGACCCATATTTCGCACACGATGAAACTCATGTAATGGCAGTTAATTCTGTTGACGACGTAAAAGATATGGGACATGGCGTTAACTTGGTTCGCAAAGGTGTAAGTGGAAAGACACAAAACCAGCGCATGGAGTTTAACATGAGCATTAACAACCCCGCCCTTACTGGTCAGGTTTTGGTAAATGTAGCTCGTGCCAGCATGCGTCAACAACCAGGTTGTTACACTATGATAGAAATTCCTGTCATTGATATGTTGGCAGGCGAGAAAGAAGACTTAATTAAGGCTTTGGTATAAAAATTTTAGCAAAAGAATAATAGAAGTAGAGAGGAGTAAACAGGAGTTATCGGATAGTAGTTTTATTAACTATAAAAACAGATAACATACCACAGCTTCTATCACTTCTAATTAATCTTATAAGGGCGCTTTTATAAATTAGCTTTAACAATTTGTGAGACTAACTTTTGAGGTCAATTTGTTTGTGGGTGAAGGAGTATAGCGAGCTATGCGACTGAACGAACAAGAAAATTGAACCAAAGATAGTCCACAAGATGACAAAACGTTAAAACACTGACATAAAAAACTTTACGGTGGTAATTTATAGAACCACAAAAAAAAATGGAAGGTATATCTATCATCAATCAATGATTAGATATACCTTTATTTTTTGTTGTATTCTCAATATGTTAAGAAATGAGATTATTTATCTTCCCCAAACAAAGGGTCTTCTGGCATTACCATAACTGGCTTCTTGTTAAACTCATTCAGTAATTTTGCTGGAACATATTTTTTGTTAACTACCAAACGAAACATGAACTCATTGAACCAATCGTTCGACATAATAAGATAACCATGATGACCGCTATCTGCGCCCCAACTGTTTTCAACTTCCCATTTTATAGGGTTACCTTGCTCATCTAAATCAACAGCTGTTAAGGTCATTGCGTGGGTTGAACCACTATCGAAGGTCGCAATACGGTCGGCTTTATTCATCTTAAATGTAGTACCAAATAAGCTACCATAGTCAAAATTATCTACATCAAGGTAACCTCTCTTGCGGTCTAACTGCTTGCCAACATCATAAGAACTATACATTTTGTGTCCATCTTTCAAGCTATTGATAGCCAATTGTGCAATCTCATTCATCGGCAAGTTAAGATACTTCCAGTTATGCCCATCATATACATGGCGGTCGTACTCCACCTCATAGGTTTGATAATAAGGCTTGCGAGGATCATTCATCACCATAATAAATGTTCCGTTAAGTTTATCGCCCACCGTTTCTTTAAAGAATTCTTGAGGCGTATACGTCTTGCTCTTCGTTACTACCTTACCATCCTTGTTGGTAAAAGCATACGAAAACTCTTGAACAGGCTTGCCCAATGTCAACGACAAAATGTTATAAATAGTAGCCAACATCTCCGTCTTTCTGCTTTGGATAGCATTTTTCGACCTTCCTTTGTTTACCATTCGCTTCAGTTCTAAGCCAAACTCACGCAGTTTAGACGATACCATGCGAGCCATTAATCGAGTATTGTTAGACGAATAGGTCTCAGGCATCACACTCATAGGAACCAAGCCATACTTCTCAGCCAAGTCAGCAACGCCACAGAAAGTACCGCCATCGTTGATTGGATTCTTAAAGAAAAACTGCATCCGCACATTATCCAAAGGTTTAGAAGCATTATCTATCACACCTTGCAGCATGAGATTAGACTTTTCCAACTGGTCGTAAAAGAACAAATAAGCATGCGAGTACTCTACTGCCAGCGTGTCTTCATGCTGTTTGGCAAAATTGGCACGCAGAACATTTAAGCCAGAAAACATCCAACATCTTCCACTACTCAACTGATTGTGAATATTCTGTTTAGGCGTTTGCACATTAAAATAATCATCAACCACACCACGGTTGTTGTAACTTTTAGCTAAAGCGTCAATATTATTAGATGCTAATGCATTGACAATTGCTTTGTTTACAGGATTTACCTGCTGCATTTTTTCTATTTTCTGCAACATTATTGAAGAAATACCGCCTGATTGCTGTGCATTTACCACCATACTCGAACACATGAGAGCCATAGCCATAAAGATAGTTTTGTGAATCATCATAATATATTGTTACATTTTTGGTTTGATTGGTCAAAGATACAAAAAACAAATGAAACAATCTTAGGTTCATATAAATTTATTACCTTTGCAGCATTATATAGATGAGTGCCTATTGATGAACAAAGAAAAATTTAGACTCCTAAATAAGATAAACTATCCAGCCGACTTACGCAAACTAAGTATTGAGCAACTACCTCAGGTGTGCGAAGAATTACGCCAAGACATTATTCAAGAAGTTGCCGTAAACCCTGGACACTTTGCATCTTCATTGGGTGCAATAGAGATAACTGTTGCCCTACACTATGTATTTAACACTCCAAACGATAAACTCGTTTGGGACGTTGGGCATCAAGCTTACGGACATAAGATACTAACTGGCAGACGTGAAGCATTTAATACCAACCGAAAGTTTCATGGTTTGCGCCCTTTCCCTACTCCACTTGAAAGCGAATACGATACTTTTACTTGCGGACACGCATCCAACTCTATATCTGCTGCCTTAGGTATGGCAGTGGCAGCCAATCTTAACAACGAGACAGACAAAAAGATTGTTGCCATTATTGGCGATGGTGCCATGAGTGGAGGTTTGGCTTTTGAGGGGCTTAACAACGCATCATCTACCCCCAACAACTTGCTTATTGTACTAAATGATAACGACATGAGCATTGACAGGGCTGTGGGAGGAATGGAGAAATATCTACTCTCACTTGATACCAATGAAACATATAACCGCATTAGGTTTAAGGCTTCACAATGGTTACATCAGCGTGGATACCTTAACGATACACGGAAAAAGGGTATTCTTCGGCTCAACAATGCTATAAAATCGGCAATCAGCCACCAGCAGAATGTGTTTGAGGGCATGAACATACGCTACTTCGGGCCATTCGATGGGCACGATGTAAAAGAAATCGTACGCATTCTGAGACAGCTAAAGAATATGAAGGGACCAAAACTTCTGCACTTACATACCACCAAAGGTAAGGGATATAAGCCAGCCGAAGAGTCACAAACCATTTTTCATGCGCCAGGTAAATTCAATATAGAAACGGGCGAACGTATTGTACCCGACAATTCTAATCAGCCTCCCAAGTACCAAGATGTCTTTGGAGAGACATTGGTAGAGTTGGCAAATCAAAACTCTAAGATTGTTGGTATCACACCTGCCATGCCTACAGGATGCTCTATGAACAAACTAATGAAGGCTATGCCCAACCGTACCTTTGACGTTGGCATAGCGGAAGGCCATGCTGTAACCTTCTCGGGCGGACTGGCAAAAGAGGGATTGCAACCTTTCTGCAATATTTATAGTGCTTTTTCACAACGTGCTTACGATAATATTATCCACGACTTAGCTATTCTTAATTTGCCTGTAGTGCTGTGTTTAGACCGCGCAGGACTGGTAGGTGAAGATGGACCTACACACCATGGCGTTTTTGATATGGCAGCTTTGCGCCCTATTCCTAATCTAACCATTGCAGCTCCTATGGATGAAAAAGAGTTAAGACGACTCATGTATACAGCTCAACTACCCAACAAAGGTACGGTAGTAATACGTTATCCACGCGGAAATGGGGTGCACACAGATTGGAAATGCCCACTGGAAGAAATAAAAATTGGTACAGGAAGGAAGCTACAAAGCGGTAACGATATAGCCATTCTGTCTATCGGAACAACGGGAAACGATGTAGCCAAAGCCATAAAAGGCATAAAAAATACTTACTCTGTTGCCCACTATGATATGCGATTTGTCAAACCTTTAGACGAAAAGTTGTTAGAAGAGGTAGGCAAACGCTTCAATAAAATCATCACCATAGAAGACGGTATTCGTTCTGGAGGCTTTGGTTCGGCTATCTTAGAGTGGTTCAATGACCATGGATATCATCCACAAATAATACGTATGGGCATCCCTGATGAATTTATTGAACATGGAACGGTTGATGAATTGAAGAATTTAATTAAGATAGATGTTCCTCATATCCAACAAACTATTCGTGAAATGATGAACACAATTGAGAAAAAATAAAAGGTTAGTTCTATAAATAACCAACGTATATAGTAAATAATTTTTATGAAATACGTTTTGTTATCTCTTGGCTTCTTTTTATAGAAAACAGGCTGCACCTCAACAATTTAAACAGGTTTGATTGTATTCTACTCGCACTGTTTTTGTATCAAAAAAATAAGCACAAAAATCTAACAAAGCTAATTTATAGAACCAACCAAAAGTGATTTTATAAGAATTTATAGTTATGAAAATCATTGTTAGTGGTGCTTACGCTATTGGATCGCACTTAGCAAAAATGCTGTCACGCAATCATGAGGACATTACCCTCATTGATGAAGAGCAAGATAGATTGGAACAAATAGGCTCAGACTTCGACTTGCTTACCATGCAAGCATCTCCTACCAGCATTAAAGCATTGAAAGATGCTGGGGCAGAGAATGCCGATTTGTTTATAGCAGTAACACCCGACCAAAACCTTAACCTTACCTCGTGCGTTTTAGCTCATGCTTTAGGAGCTAAAAAAACAGTAGCAATGGTAAGCAACAGCGAATACATTCATCCTGAACTGCAAGATTTTTTTAATAGTATGGGGGTTAGTTCACTTATCTATCCCGAAAAATTAGCTGCTGTTGATATTATCAACGGACTAAAAATGTCGTGGGTTCGACAGCGTTGGGATATGCACAAAGGGGCTTTAGTAATGTTGGCTATCAAACTAAGAGAAACTTGTGAAATACTTAACAACCCACTTAAAAACCTCTGTGGTCCTGACGATCCTTATCATGTTGTAGCCATTAAGCGACTCAACGAAACGATAATTCCTCGAGGAGATGACGAACTAAAGCTATACGATTTAGCTTACTTCATGACTACTCCACAATATATTCCCTATATCCGAACTATTGTTGGCAAAGAACACTATGCAGATGTAAAGAATGTAATGTTCATGGGCGGTGGTTCTACCGCAGTACGAGCCATTAATACAGTTCCAGAATACATGGATAACAAGGTGATAGAAATTGATGAAGAGCGTTGTCAAGAGCTTAATAACCTTCTGGATGATGACAAGGCTCTTATCATCAATGGTGATGGAAGAGACGTTCAGTTACTACAAGAAGAAGGTATTAAAAACACACAAGCCTTTGTTGCCCTCACAGGTCATGCCGAAACTAATATATTAGCATGCTTAACAGCTAAACGATTAGGTGTTCGTAAAACCGTTGCCATGGTAGAAAATGTTAACTACGTAAACATGGCAGAAAGCTTGGATATTGGTACTATCATCAACAAAAAAGCCATTGCTGCCAGTCATATCTACCAAATGATGCTAAACAACAGCGTTATGAATATGCGCTTCTTAACTTCTGCCAATGCTGATGTGGCTGAGTTTGTGGCAAAAGGCAAATCGAGAGTTACCAAAAAGCAGGTAAAAGATTTAGGCTTACCAAAGGGTACTACTCTCGGAGGACTGGTAAGAAATGGTGAAGGTATGCTGGTTTCAGGGCATACACAAATCCTTGCAAACGATATCGTTGTAGTTTTCTGTCACAATATTGACGTCAAAGTACTCGAAAAGTTCTTTGTATAAAAAAAATAAATAATCATAAAACGTGGACAGCCTAGTAAGGTCTGTTTATAAATAAAAAAAATGCTTAATATTCGGTCGATATATAAGGTTATAGGTTCACTTCTTTTTATAGAAGCCTTTATGTTGTTCATTTGTTTTATCATGGCATTTTGCTATGGAGAAGACGATTCTATGCCTTTTTTAATATCGGTTATTATCAATATGTTTGCTGCTTTTATCCTCAAATATTGGGGTAAAACCTCAAACAACTCTCTCTCACGACGCGATGCCTACTTGGTAGTTACGCTCTCATGGATTATTTTTAGCTTATTTGGCACATTGCCTTTTCTTTTAAGTGGATATGTACATAGCTTTACAGACGCCTTTTTTGAAACCATGTCGGGCTTTACTACCACTGGCGCCACTATTATAGATAATGTAGAACGATTGCCACATGCCTTGCTATTTTGGCGAACCTTAACCGAATGGATAGGAGGTTTGGGTATTGTTTTCTTCACCGTAGCCCTGTTACCCTCTATGGTCGGTGGCTCTGTAAAAGTGTTTGCTGCCGAATCTACAGGACCTATCAAATCGAAACTTCACCCCAAGTTGTCTACTGGTGCTAAGTGGATTCTCTCCGTATACGTTGTATTAACAGTAGCATGTATTGCTTGTTTTATGGCATATGGCATGAATTGGTTTGATGCAGTTAGCTTCTCTATGACGTCAACTGCTACAGGGGGGTTTTCTAATTACAATAGTAGTGCTGAGTATTTTCACTCTCCTGCTATTGAATACATTTGTACGCTCTTTTGTTTTTTATCGGGCGTTAATTTCACCTTATTATATATATCAATAGCCAAACGGCGCATCAAAGACTTGTTTACCAACTCAGAATTCAAGTTCTATGTAGGTATTGTAGCTCTCTTTTCCTTATTTATCATGTTAGAACTTATCATTAAGAAAGACTACGATATAGAACAGGCCTTCCGTTCAAGTATCTTTCAGGTTGTATCTTTCATCTCTACTACAGGATTATTCAACGATGATGCAGGCAAATGGCCACATATTACATGGGTTGTACTTGCTGTTTGTATGTTTATGGGGGCTTGTTCGGGGTCTACAAGTGGAGGGCTCAAGTGTGTTAGGGGGGTAATGTTGCTTAAAACTATCCGCAATGAATTTAAGCAGATACTACACCCTAATGCTGTTTTACCGCTAAAAATAGACAAGGCTAACATTCCGTATCAAAAACGAGATACGCTATTGGCTTTCCTTACCATGTACTTGATACTATGCGTAATAGCCTCGTTTATACTAATGATGGCTCACATTGATAACACCAATGCTATCACCATTATATTGAGCTGTATAGGAAATGTAGGACCTACCTTAGGACTCGAAATTGGTCCTACCATGAGCTGGAGTATGTTACCTGACTATGTAAAATGGGTTTGCTCACTGCTCATGCTCATTGGTCGTTTGGAGATATTTACCGTTTTGGTAATATTTACGCCATCGTTCTGGAGAAAAAACTAACTTGCTACAGACTGGTTCTATAAAATACCACCGTATATTGTTGGTAAATGATAGAATCTCCCTTTATAAAAAACAGGCTACGCCTTAACAATTCAAACAAACAAAGCTTAATTGTATTCGACTTGCACTATTTTTTTTATTCAAAATGTAACAAAGCTAATTTATAGAACCAGCCTATACATACAATAACTACTAATTAAAAATTAAAGCAAAGAGATATATGAAACCATTAAAGTTTAAAGCTCTCCTAAAACAAACAATTTGGGGAGGAAACAAAATTATTCCATTCAAACATTTAGATAGTCAACTGAAAAATGTTGGCGAAAGTTGGGAAATATCTGGTGTAAAAAATCACGAAACAGTTGTAAGCGAAGGCGAATATGCAGGTAAAACATTAAACGAAGTGTTGCACCTTTTAAAAGACAAATTGGTAGGAAAAGATAATTACCAACGATTTGGAGATGAGTTTCCTTTGCTCATCAAGTTTATTGATGCTTGCCAAGATTTGTCTATCCAAGTACATCCCAACGATGAAATAGCTAAAAAACAAGGTAAGGGAAGAGGAAAAACAGAGATGTGGTACGTTATGGAATCGGATAAAGATGCACACTTACGTAGTGGTTTGAAAAAGAAAATCACACCCGAAGAATATAAAGCCATGGTGGCTAACGATACTATTACAGATGCTATTGCCGAATATCCTGTAAAAGAGGGTGATTGCTTCTATCTTCCTGCCAGACGCATTCATAGCATTGGTAAAGGATGCTTCTTGGCTGAAATTCAACAAACATCAGATGTAACTTACCGCATATACGACTTTAAGCGCAAGGATAAGAACGGCAATTATCGTGAGCTTCACACCGATTTAGCCGCTGAATGCATTAACTTTCAGGTAGAAAGCAATTACCAAACTCAATATACATCGCACAAAAATCAAGGAGTTAGCATGGTTCGCTGTCCATACTTCAATACAGCCGTGTACGATTTAGATGAACCTATGACGCTTGATTACAGCGAATTAGATAGCTTTGTTATTTTCATTGGAGTAAAAGGAAAAGGACATCTTGTTGATAATGAGGGCAACGAAACATCTCTTCGAGCAGGCGAGTCTATCATTATTCCTGCTACAACCAATGTTATTAAGGTAAAAGGAACTATCAAATTCCTCGAAACATACGTATAGTATATTAAAGCTATCTCTATATATTATCACCACTCTCCTACTCACCGCCCCATAAACCATTAAAAGCTGCACACAATTTACATAAGATTGTGTGGCAAAACCAACGAGATTGTACTGCAATCTCATTAAGTTTGTGGGGCAATCTCATTGAGTTTGTCTTTTCCTAAAATCGCTTAACAGTTTTTTATTGTTTATTCTATATTAAAGGAATAAGCCCTAACGCTACTATAAAGAAAAGATGCGTTTAGACTCGGGATGTTGTTATTGAACTTCTTGAGCATA
>CAMQBR010000025.1 GCA_946999045.1 uncultured Prevotella sp. | reverse complement strand
ATTTCTCTTTTCATCCTAATGCGAAAGGCGATTTGAGATTGCAATGGGAAGATCGATATAGCTCTATGGTGTATGGTGTTAATGATTTGTCAGACGGTACGATGCGTTTTATTGCTCTTTCTACTTTATTCCTTCAGCCAACCTTACCTCAAGTAATCATCATTGACGAGCCTGAGTTAGGATTGCATCCTGCTGCCATTAGTAAGTTGGCAGGGCTTATTAAGTCGGCAGCCACAAAAGGATGTCAGGTGATAATAGCCACACAATCGACAGAATTGCTTTCCAATTTTGACCCACAAGATGTAGTTACCGTAGACCAGATAAACGGTGAGAGTCATTTTGAGCGATTGGATGCAGACCAACTTGCCCAATGGGTTGATGAATATACACTGGATGAATTGTGGAAGCTTAGCATTATCAGCAAAGCCCAACCTAATACCTGATACGGATGTCAGTAAAACGACTGATTATAATATGTGAGGGAGAGACGGAGCAAGAGTTCTGCAAAGCCCTGTTGATGCCTGAATTGTCTAAGCAGAACATCAGTGTATACTGCCCTCGCATAAAAAAGTCAATGAGAGGAATCGTTAAATGGGAAGATTTGAGAAAACAGATATTAAATCATCTCAGAGAAAACGCTTTTGTTACCTTGTTCATTGATTATTACGGTTTAACAGATAAGCATCACTTTCCTGTTTGGGAGGAAGTGCTGTGTAAGCAAGATAAGCAGGAGATAATAAATAGCTTATGCGAAGGAATGAGATGTGATATCAATGATAGGCGCTTCATACCTTACATTCAGTTGCACGAATTTGAGTCTTTGCTATTTCATGATATAGATAGTTTTGATCATGTCTTTTCTGATAAAGATTACATTGATAGAGACGAGCTAACTCGCATCCTTGAACAATATCCAAACCCAGAAAAAATCAATAATGGGCGTGATACATCACCTTCGCACAGACTATCCAAAATAATCAATGGTTATCAAAAGGTGATATATGGTAATCTCATTGCTATGGAGATAGGACTTGATGGGATAAGGAAGAAATGTCCCTTATTCAACAAGTGGGTAGAGAGATTGTTGGCTTTGAGCTAAGGTTACTTTTGTAAATGGTAGACCAAATGAAATATAATTTTATCCTATGAATAAAAAATACACCATTGCCGTTGCGGGTACGGGTTATGTAGGCTTAAGCATCGCTACGTTGCTCAGTCAGCACCACCATGTGTTGGCTGTGGATGTGGTGCAAGAGAAGGTTGACAAGATTAACCGGCGGGAATCTCCCATCAGCGATGAATACATAGAAAAGTTCTTTGCCGAGAAACAACTTGACCTGCAAGCAACGCTCGATGGCGAGACAGCGTATAAGCAGGCTGACTTTGTGGTGATTGCCACGCCAACCAACTACGATCCTGTAAAGAACTTTTTCGACACCTCGCACGTGGAAGAGGTCATCGAGTTGGTGATGAAGGTAAATCCTCATGCCATCATGGTTATCAAGAGTACGGTGCCCGTGGGATATACGGAGAACGTCAGTGAAAAATACAATTGTGGAAACATCCTCTTTGCCCCAGAGTTTTTGCGTGAAAGTAAGGCTCTGTACGATAATCTCTATCCCAGCAGAATTATCATTGGTCGACCTGCGGGGAACGAAAAGTTAGGGCAGGCAGCCTACGATTTTGCCTCGCTGCTACGGCAAGGCGCAATGAAAGAGAATATTGACACGCTGTTCATGGGAACCACCGAGGCTGAGGCAGTGAAACTGTTTGCCAACACCTATTTAGCACTTCGCGTGAGCTTCTTCAATGAGCTGGATACATACGCAGAGATGAAAAACCTCTCCACCAAAGATATTATCCAGGGGGTAGGACTTGACCCGCGCATTGGCTCGTTCTACAACAATCCCTCGTTTGGTTACGGTGGTTACTGTCTTCCCAAAGACACCAAACAACTCTTGGCGAACTACGAGGATGTGCCCGAGAATCTGATTGAAGCTATTGTGCAGAGCAATCGCACACGCAAGGACTTCATCGCTGACCGGGTGCTGCACAAGGCTGGATATTATGATTATTACAATCGTGGTGATTATGACATATCAGAGGAACACCCTTGCACGATAGGCATTTATCGTCTCACGATGAAGAGCAACAGCGACAACTTCAGACAGAGCAGCATTCAAGGCGTGATGAAACGCATCAAAGCCAAAGGTGCCGAGGTTATCGTTTACGAGCCTACGTTAGAAGATGGTTCAACGTTTTTTGGCAGTAGGGTAGTGAACAACCTCACTCAATTCAAGCAAGAGTCGCAAGCCATTATCGCCAATCGCTATGACTGCTGTTTAGATGATGTAGAAGAGAAGGTTTATACAAGAGACATCTTTAAGCGAGACTGATTCGTTTATCTATTTAAAAACTTTCAAATATATTCACTTAAATCCTTATTTATGAAAAAGTGTATAAATTTTTGGCTGTTATGTTTGATGCTGTTATTTCTTGCGACGGTAGAAACTCATGCACAAAAGTTCAACTTTAAGCAGTTCTTCGATAGTTTTGTGTATAAATATGGCAAAAAACAAACTCAGGAAACATTTACGCCTACCAATAAACTTTATAATCATCTATGGAAATTGACGGTTGATGGAGTGATTGCTGATAGCAACTATTCAGGTGGTCTACATGTGGGGAAAACCAAAGAAAAGTCTCAGCTTATTCGCTTAGAAACTACAACACCGTTTAAGGATGTAGATTTAGTAAGAGTGTCCACAAACATAGCAAAAGGACGAAATAGGAGAGGTTACGAAGTAAGCATGACCCTTGGTTCGGATAAGGGCAAGTTCAGTGATACACGTAAATACACGAAAAAGAGAGAAGACCGAAATGAGAATATAAGTAATTTTCTTATTACGGAGGGTAACATCATAAATAGTGGAACTCTAAAGGTTGAAATGAAAGGGGAAAAATATGAAAATGGAGCTTTATTTTTGTATTTTATAGAAGTTGCCTCTATTTTATCCGATCGTCAAAAGCTACAAACCCAACACATCAAATTTGGAGAGATTTATTCATATCAAGTGCAGCGCACGTTCGCATCAGACCATTGGAACACCATCTGTCTGCCGTTTGATGTGAGTCGGAAAGCATTAAACGAAGCAATGGGAAAGAATTGTGCATTGCGAAAGTTTGCTAAAAAGGTTGAAGACAACGTGTTGAGTTTTGAGAATGCTGATGCGATTGAAGCAGGTGTTCCTTATCTCATCAAGCCTGCGGACAAGGTCGAAAATCCTACCTTTTCAAACGTAGTTTATGAAAAGAAAGCCATGCCGCAGAAAGTTCAAGATGAAACAGGGCAATATACCTTCGTTGGCACATTCGACCCAGTCAACTTAAATGTTGATGGCTCCGACTTGTGCTTGTTGGCTAATGGAAACCTTGCTAAACCTAAATCCGATAAGGAGAACGAACAGTATGGCATGCGGGCTTACTTCAAAATAAACGGACAAACCAGTTCTTCTGCAAAGTAGATAACTTATACTATTGATTGTGGCAGCGGTACAGTGAATGGAATACAATTGCTGCCTTCACATCCTTCAACACACAGCCAGCATATTTACAATTTGCAAGGTGTAGAAGTAGGAACGCATATCCAACACTTGCCAGCAGGTGTTTATGTGATTGGCGGAAAGAAAATAATAAAAAGGTGAGGAGCAAGAAGACAAAACCTATTAACCAACTCATTAACAAACAATCATGAAGCATCAATAAGATACCGCTCCTAAACTGACCACCTTTCATTTGGGTGAGGCTGCCTACACGCTTTTATCTGCCTCCCCAGTGAAGCAAATCAATGAAGAGAATAATGTCAATATCATCGGCAGCACTGATGAAGATGATGCACATAATGCTTGTACCAAGGAGTTTATGTTTCTGGACGAAGATGACTTTGATGATAGTGAGTGATTTTTTTTTACTTAGATAGTGATAATATTAATTGATTTCAGATGACAAATAAGAAGACAAAAATCATAAAGTTGCCAAAATCCGTACAGAGATTTGACTCGCAACCGCAAGATGTTGACGCAATGAAGGATGTTTTGGCATCATTAGAAAGGGCAAGCAAGATCATGGCACGTATGGCGACGACAAGTCCAAGAGGAAAGAAGGGACTGAAACTCACCTATCAGTTCAAGATTAAGTTACGAGGCATCAGTAAACCACCCGTATGGAGACGCGTGTTAGTACCTGCCAACTTCACCTTCTCTGGATTCCACGCCGTGATTCAAGAAGCATTCGGCTGGTGGAACGAACATCTGTATTGTTTTGAAGATAAACCTTACAGTCGTATGCTGACGATAGCCGAGATACATGAGGATGATTGGGACAATGCTCCCGATTATAATGCCCGAAAGTTCACGCTGGGAGAGTTTTATGGAGAAAAGCTCGATTCTAAGTATAAACTCTGTTACGTTTACGATTTCGGTGATGACTGGATTCACGACATCACGCTTGAGGACATTATAGAAGAATTGCATTCCCATGCCTCGTGTACGGCTGGCAAAGGAGCCTGCCCCGAAGAAGACTGTGGCGGACCGTGGGGATATGAAGACATGAAAGAAAACGGAGAGGTTGAGGATTCTGCATTCATTGATTTGGAAGAGATTAACAAACATGTGGAAGCCGTAAAGCCCGAAGGGTTTGAACCGTGGTGATACAATAGTACATTAATCAAAAAAATGTGGGATAAGTATATAGGCATGGAAACCAAATACCCCCTACACAGAAACTGACGGCTTGCATTTTTTCCATAAACAGCTGAGACAGCTTTACAAACCCCGACGTTTTACAGTAGATTCGTCAAACAATAATGTCGATACCAGTGGAAATCCCACCGAAGGTGATGCCAGAGATGCTCACTTCAAACCGTTCGATCTTGATACGGAGGAAGTGTGGGGAGAGGGTGGGAGTAGAGCTTTCTTTGGCTTGTGATGATAGATTTATGTTTCTATCTTAAAAAGTATGCCCCTTCTATAATCGTTAGGGTAAAACATCATATACAGAAAGAATGGGAAAACAACGAATCGTCTATTTAGACTTTGCTAAATTTTTAGCGATTACATTCGTGTGCATAGGGCATGCATATTATTTTGGCGAGGAACTGCAGAGCAGGATTCGTCCGATCATTTATTCTTTCCACATGTCATTGTTCATGACGATGTGTGGTTTCTTTTCTCATAGCTCATTTTTGTTGCCTTTCAAAAACTTTGTGATAAAAAAGAGTAAACAGCTACTTGTACCGTCTGTAGTAGGCTCTTTGCTTCTGGCGGCTTTGGTCTATGCTGGCGGGGGGGGGTACATACGAGAGTTTTACGGCGGTGTGTGGTTCTTGAAATGCCTGTTAGCCTGTTATGTGGTGTCGTATGTGAGCAAGAAAGTGTTCCGCAGCGATGTTGCAGCTTGCGTGGTATCTTCCATGGCAATGCTTGCAATCCCATACGGTGGAAGGCTGATGATAAACTATTATCTTCTTTTCTTCTGGACTGGATATTTTTTGCGAAAACATTATCAATGGTATGATAAATACACAAAGTTAATAACGTACCTGTCACTCATAGTGTTTACTCTTTTAATCTTACTTGGTAAAGGCCACGCTGTGGATAAAGTAACATTGCACGCCATCATGTCAATGCCCACCTACATCATTACGGAATATATCGTAGGGCTTGCCGGTTCAATGCTATGTTTAGGTATATGCAAAACCGTGTGTTCTATTGCCTCACCATCAAAAATGATAGATGAGTTGTCGAATATGGGAAAATACACGCTGGGCATCTATGTTGTTCAGATTTTCGTGCTTGAACGTATGGCCGTTGCAGTTCCGTTCTTCCATGTTCATCATGTAGGCGCACTTGAAGATTTCGTCTTGCTGCCGGTTGTCGGCATCGTTTTCACTTTTATCTCCTACTATATTGTTAGACTTACATCAAGAATACGATGGGTAAATAATATGTTTTATGGTGGGCAATATGCATAAAAGATAAATGGTTATAAGGGAGAATATACCAATCAGCATTAATATTAATATAAGGGACTAAGTTAATAATAACAAGAAATGCTTATCAATTCTATCATTTTTTGGCTCTTTTTCATTATAGTATTGTTGCCATATTTCACCTTACTTAATAGCGGAAGAAAACAAAATGTATTACTTCTGTTGGCTTCCTATATTTTTTATGGATGGGCTGATTGGAGAATGGCTATACTATTATTCATCGTTACTGCAATATTCTATTATCTTGGAAAAGCGATAGCCCACTCTATACACGAAAGATCAAAGTATGCATCAAAATTAACAGCCTTTGGAGTTATTTTAGGAGTAGTTTTGCTGCTTTACTTTAAATATCTTAATTTCTTCATAGAAGGCTTTGCCAATCTATTTTCGTTGATGGGGTTACAAACGAATTATAGTACTTTCAAGATTGTTTTGCCCATTGGTATAAGTTTCTTTACTTTTAAGTTAATTAGCTATCTCGTTGAGATACGCAGGGGAAATATAAGCACTGCAACCGATTTTATAACTTTCGCGACCTACATCGCATTTTTCCCCACGATTATGTCTGGGCCCATTGATCGTCCCAATACCTTCATTCCACAATTGTATCATCGACGTTTGATCAATTTCGGCCATGTGTCAGAAGGATTAAAGCGGGTACTTTGGGGTATGTTTACCAAATTATGTATTGCTGACGTTCTCGTTTCTTACACAGATGCAGTATTTAACAATTTATCAGAACATAATATATCTTCTATCCTGTTCGCAACAGTTCTATATTCGTTTCAGATCTATGCAGATTTTAATGGTTATTCGAACATGGCAATAGGAGTTGCTCAAATAATGGGGATCAAGGTTTCCGAAAACTTTAATCGACCATATTTTGCGGATTCTGTAACCGATTTTTGGCGAAAATGGCATATAACCTTATCTTCGTGGATACGAGATTATATTTATATCCCATTGGGTGGAAACCGGAAAGGAAAAATCAGAATGTATATTAACCAAATGGTAGCTATGACTCTGTGTGGTATGTGGCATGGCGCCGCACTCAACTTTATGGTATGGGGATTTCTGCATGGGATAGCCTTGTGTGCTCATAAGCTTTGGTCGCAATCGATTCTAAAGCACAGTCGCAAATACCATTCTGAAGGATTAAGGAGAGCAGTGTCTATCATTCTAACGTTTATTATAGTAAGCCTGGCTTGGCAACTCTTTCGTATAAACTCTTTGTTGGATTACAGTATTATTTTTTCGCAAATGGAAAAAGGGTTTGGAAATATTGCGCTTATTGATCCTCGAGTTTTTACGGTGGGCTTAGTTTCAACGGCAATGATGATATTGAAAGATTCGTTGGATGAATTTTGTCACCATAGATATTTTATGAGTTCTAATAGCACAGTAGTCAGACTTATGACTGTTATTTTCCTCATTTCGTATATTATTTTATTTGGAGCATTAGAAGGAAAATCTTTTATTTATTTTCAGTTTTAAATAAAAATGAAAACTTTTTTATACAAGGCTTTTGTAGTTCTGGTATCTATTGTTATAATAGATGTTGTAGTAGGCTATGTAAGCAGATACACTTTAGCACAACTGCCCCCAAGCAATGCTAATGTTCCTCATACTGTAAATTCGCTTATGAAAGAGAAGACCGACATTCTAATCTTAGGAGCAAGTAAGGCAAAACATGGCATAGATCCTAAAATGCTAAAGAGAGATTTTCAAATGGACTGTTATAATGCGGGGGAAGACGGTATGGATATGTTTTTTTATAACTTAATCTTACAAGGAATGCTCTCTCGTTCTACGCCGAAGATGGTTATTGTAGATATGGCTCCTCTTTCTTTAAACAACACCCCAAGTGTTCCTAAATATTTATATGGATTGTCACCAACGGTTGACAAATATGCAAAACAAATAAATACATGGCAAGAGAATCTAAAATTAAAATCTAATTTATATAGATACAATAACTTTTTCCCATTATTAATAAGCACCCTAAGAGGCCAAAATAGTGGAAAAGACGGATATACTCCTTTAGATGGTGAATACACAAGGGCCGTGTTGGTTTCATCAGACAAGTTGGATGTAAATACAATAGAACTGCAAAGTTTAGACGAGCTTGTAAGGACGTGTAAGACAAAACACATAGAATTATACATGTATATCTCTCCATGTCATTATCATAACAACAAATTGTTTAATGCTTATCTAAAAAAATATTGTACAGAAAACAATGTACATTTTTGTGATATGTCCGAAGATGAGAACTATTTGACAACAAAGTATTATAAAGATAGAGATCATTTAAATAGAATTGGCGCAGAAAGGTTCACCCAAGATATCATACGTGATATAAAGGTCAGTAGATAGAACTGAGAAAGTTTTTTGTGTTATACCTAAATACTGTAAGAAAAAAGGTTGTAACTATTAAAAATTTTGATTTTGTATTTAAGGGCGGTTCTATAAATTACCACCGTAAAGTTTTATTATGTCAGTCTTTTTACGTTTTGTCATCTTGTGGACTCTTTTGGTTCAATTCTCTTGTTCGTTCAGTCGTATAGCTCGCTATACTCCTTCACTCACAAACAAATTGACCTCAAAAATAGTCTCACAATCTGTCAAAGCTAATTTATAGAACCGCCCTTTAAGAACACGGCATATCATGTATGATATTTTAGTTCAAAAAGAAAGAACAATAAAACAAGCTACGTGGAAGAAATGTATATATATGGGTAATGAACTAATAAAGTCAAATTATTACAATGCTCCAGCACCTATCTAATAATAGACGAATTGCCAAAAATACAATGATCATGTATGGGCGAATGCTCATCATGATGTTTATTTCGTTATATACTTCAAGAATAGTTTTTAATGCTTTAGGTATTAATGATTTTGGACTATATAATGTCGTTGGTGGAATCATCGTCTTTTTTACCTTTATCAACGGAGGACTTGCCAATGCAACAAGGCGATATATAACTGCAGAATTAGCTAATGGTGACGAAGATACACAAAGAAATGTATTTAATCTTTCTATTTTGTCTCACATCATAATAGCTGGAGTGATATTATTATTGGCCGAGACAATAGGGCTATATATAGTAAATACATACTTGAATATCCCCTCCGGTAGAATGACTGCAGCTAATATTGTGTATCAACTATCGGTCATATCTGCTGTTTTTTCAGTCATGCAAACACCATTTTCTGTCACGATTGTTGCGTATGAAAAAATGTCAATTTATGCCTACTTTACAATTCTTGATTCTATTTTTAAACTGTTGACAGCCTATATTTTAACTATATATCTTGGAGATACATTAATTCTCTATGCCTTTTTGATATTTGGCATAAGCGTAATAAATATCATAATCTATCGAATATACTGTTATCGGAAGTTTTCTATCTGTAGATGGAAGAGACCACATAATAAAATGCTATTAAAAGAGATGTTTGGATTCATGGGATGGAATCTGACAGGGCAAGCTGCTATTGTTGCCACTAACCAAGGAGTCAACTTCTTAATTAATATTTTTTATAATGTTGCTGTTAATGCAGCTATTGGTGTGAGTAATTCGATTGTAGGAATAGTTAATGGTTTTGTATCTAATTTCCAAATCGCTTTTAATCCTCAAATCATAAAGTTATATGTCACAAATGAATATGATGAATTGATAATTTTAGCTCAGAGATGTACGAGGCTCACGAGTTTTTTGATGTTAATTTTTATTATTCCTATCTCTTTTGAAGTTAAAGATTTGCTTACATTATGGCTTGGCGATTATCCGCAATATGCTCCAGAGTTTTGTCTGCTTACGTTAGTAGCAATATATTTTGATAATTTGGCTGGACCTATGTGGATGATTAGAAACGCACACAAAAATATTAAGCAATATCAAATTGTTGTTTCAATTGTATATAGTATGTGTTTTTGGGGAGGATGGCTTGCTCTGGCAATAGGATGGGCTCCTTATAGTGTAATATGGGTGAGAATTCTCGTTTTTGCTTTTCTTTTTTTTGTACGTGTATATGCTGTGAAATTGTTAATCCCCAAGCTGTCAATTTCCAACTATGTATACGAAGTCTTTTTTAAATCCTTATTAATTATTATTGTGCCCATAGCAGGTATGACATATTTTAGTAATATAGATTTTGGAGGACTTTTTTTTAATATAATAATTAAATGTTTTGTAGGTTTCGCTTTAACATGCTTATCTATTTCTATAATAGGCCTGTCCAAGACAGAGCGAAATTATATGTTTACATATATTAAAGGGAAATTTTACAATAACAATTTATAATGCCAATTTTAGCAAATCTACAGAATTGCACGGGATGTGCAGCATGTTTTAATGCCTGCAAGTTTGATGCTTTGCACATGTGCGAGGGTGAGACATTTGGTCATTTGTATCCTTCAATAGATGCTCAAAAATGTGTTGAGTGTAAAGCATGCGAACGTGCTTGTCCAGACTTACACCAGCAAGCTCTTCATAAGGCAGAATGCTCGTATGCAGCATGGGCTAAAGATTTGACGGAAAATAAAAAATCCACTTCGGGTGGAGTGGCAACCATTGCTTCGCAATATATTATTAATAAAAAAGGTATCGTATATGGTTCAGCTTCAGAGGGACTGTCAGTTCACCATATCAGAGTAGACAAAGATCAGGACATAGATAAGCTTAGGGGCTCTAAATATGTTCAAAGCTCCATTGATGATACCTTTGCTCAGGTAAAGGAGGACTTAAAGAATAATCGTCTTGTACTTTTCATAGGGACTCCTTGTCAAGTGGCTGGCTTGAATCAGTTTTTGCGGAAGCCAAACACCAATCTAATCACCATAGACTTAATCTGTCATGGAACACCTTCGCTTCGTTTTCTCAGATCGCATCTTTCTGCGAAAGTTCCAGATGTGAAAAGTATTGCGAGGGTATCATTCCGTGAGGGAGGCTATATCCTTCAGGCAGAGTCGAGTTCATCGGTTTTATACCAGTCTACAGAATATTGGGAGAATAATGAAAGAGATGCTTATTTACAAGCATTTTTAGATGGCGGTTCCTTCAGGGAATCTTGTTATCATTGCAAATATGCTCAGGGCAGTAGGGTATCAGATCTGACAATAGGCGATTTCTGGGGATTAGGAATAAAAGATCCATTTATCACTTCAATACCAAATGCTGGATATTCTGTGATTTTACCAAATACAGAAAAGGGGAGTTCTTTTTTGCAAGAGATTGCACCGCAGCTAAACTTGGTGAAACGAGATATACATGAAGCTATAGAGGGTAATGCACAACTTCAGCATCCATTTATCAAATCTCGAGAGATAAAACTATTTAGAATGCTTCAAAAGCATGGTTTAAGTCTACCTCAATCTTTAAAAATATCCAAGTTTTATGGCCGGATAGTTATCCACATGCATTCTTTAATAACAAAAATTATTTCATGAAACGAGTAGGAATTTTAACCTTCCATGCTTCTCACAACTATGGTTCAATGCTTCAGAATTTTGCATTGCAGCGTATTATTTCATCACTGTCAACCCTTGAGAATGAAATTGATGTTGAGACCATAAATTTCCGGACAGAAAAACAAAAAGAATTATATAGATATTTTGTCTCCTACGCTGATATTATTAGACATCATGGATTGCTGTTGCAAATGTTTTTGGAAAGGATTTATCAAAATTCCCTAAAAAATAAGAATGAATTATTTGAGCATTTTTTAATCGAGAATTTAAAACTATCCAAAGAGGTTAAAAACGACAAACAACTTCGAGCATTACCAAAGTATGATAAATATATAGTAGGTTCTGATCAGATGTGGAATACCACTGCACTGGACTTCGAGTGGTCTTACTTCTTAGACTTTGTTCCCCCGAATTTACAGAAATATTCATACGCTGCAAGTATGGGTCCCCATCCCGAGCGAGTACAGAAGCTTGATGTTTCTTTTAAGGAAAAAATTGCAAGGAGCTTAAATTCCTATCAAAGCATTAGTGCCAGAGACAAGAGAACTGCTAAGGAATTACAGAACTTAGGTGTGACTAAGGAAATCAGAGTGGATTTGGATCCAACACTGTTGTTGACAGCTGAAGAATGGTCTCGGTATATACCGGAGGAGCCAGTATATAAAAAATCAGATGGATATATACTCCTATATCACCCAAGATATGATAAACACATATATGATGAAGCTCGTAATTTATCAGAACGAACAGGTTTGAAAGTAGTCTGTACTGTTTTTTCTGGACTGAATGATCTTCACTATCCTACATTCCACAGACAGTACGGGACGGGACCATGGGAGTTTCTTAATCTGATCAAGAATGCAACTTATGTGATTGGTGGCTCTTTTCATCTCATAGTTTTTTCTATTTTGTTTAACAGACCATTTATTGCGGTTGATGGGATGTCAGATAGCAGAATCAGAAACTTGCTTACATTATGCAATTTAGATTTTTTATCAACTACTAAAGAAAACAAGATAGAGAATATTCTGAAGCAAACAAGAGAGATTGATTTTGAAGCAGCTGTGTCTATTTTGGAGAAGGAGCGAAAAAAATCCATTTCATATTTACGTTGTATATTACGGTAACTTTCCCAGTTATAAGAAAAAGAACGCAATGGTACAAATTAGTATTATAATAGCAATATACAACTCGGATAAATTTCTGTCGAAATGTATAGACTCTATAAAGTTACAGACATTTACTGATTACGAAGTATTGTTAGTAGATGACGGTAGTACGGATAAATCGTCAAGTATTTGTAAACAGTATGCTGAGACAGATACTCGGTTTAAATATTTTCATAAACAAAATGGAGGAGTGGCATCTGCAAGAGAATATGGTTTGTTACATTCAACCGGAAAGTATATTATCCATGTAGATTCAGATGATTGGATCGAACCAAAGATGTTGGAGACACTTTATGATGAAGCAGAAAGAACACTGGTTGATATGCTTATATGTGATTACTATTGTGATACAGCATTATCGTCATGTGTATGCAAGCAAGAACCTGGCTCTCTTGATAACAAAAGTATTATTAACGAACTGTTAACTGGAACTCTCCATGGGTCATGTTGGAATAAGTTGGTCAAAAAGGAAACCTTAATAAAACATGATTTGCATTTTCCGAATTGCGATATATGTGAGGATCTATATATCAATATAGCACTTTTATTAAAGGAGATTAAGGTAGGCTACATCAACAAGGCCTTTTACCATTATGTGCAGCGAGGCGATGCAAACAATATTACTGGCAGTCAGAATACAAAAGCCGGATTAAATGCACTTCATGCTGCAAAAAGCTTCAGGAATTTATTGGGTGAAACTTCATTTTGGCGTCTTTTTGTAGAAAAAGAAATGCCATGGATGGCCTACGCTACACTTTGTCACGGTGCGGCCATGAGTGGAAGAGAGTTTGCCCAGTGTTTTGGAGATTTAAGGCAAGTGAGAGATATTTGTATAGAACTGAAGATTGCGCTTAGATGGTATGGTCTGGCAAGAATGTTGGTTTCAGGAAGGAAAATAGTAAGAAAATGGCGATAACCACACAAGATATCAACTTTACACATTACACGGTTGCGCAGAAGCGTTTAATCAATTTCGATTTGCTTAGAGTAGCCGCAATGTTTGGAATTGTGGTGTTACATTACTTCACTCACGGTTTGTATAAACATTTTGAGATTTACTCGGGGGGAGCAATATGGTTGTCCTTGTCTACGTGTAATTTCATTATATCAGAAATCGTATATGAGATATGTCATATTGCTGTGAATTGTTATGTTATGATAACAGGCTATTTTATGATAACAAAACCTTTTAAGCTGAACAGGTTGACAGTTTTATGGGTTGAGGTGGTGTTTTATACTGTGAGTTTGTATGCGGTCTTATGTTGTATGGGCTTACAAGCTTTCCAAATAAAAGAGCTGATAAACGCAGTATTTCCTATCACTTTTAAGGAATATTGGTTTATGACCAATTATATGGGTTTGCTCATTTTCGCCCCAGTCTTAAACGTCTTTGTTCATCATGTTAGTAAAAGCAAGTATTTGTTGACGTTGATAGGGTTGGGAGGAATAAGCTTAACATTATTAGTAAAGTTCCCTTTAGGTGACACTTTTGGTGGAAGTTATGAATTATTGTGGTTTATTTTTTTGTATTTGGTTGCTGGTTATGTTAGACTATATGCAAAAAGTTTGAATCAATATGGCAGAAAAGCCATTGTCGCTGCGGTTATTACTTTTATATATCAAGGCTTGATAGCTATACTTATTTCTTTATTTCATGGTACTAATATTACGCCTTTTGGTTTTAGCTATAATGGTTTTTTGTTTTTTTTCTCGCTCTATGTCTTTCTTTGGGTTAGAGGTTTAACCATAAAAGAAAATGTTTTGACAAGATGGCTCGTTAAGATTGCTCCTTATACACTTGCAGTCTATCTGATAAGTGATAATGTGATGGTGAGGAAAATATTATGGGAGAAGATATTCGTATGTCAAGGAATGCTTAATGACAGTATGTTTATATTCAAAATGTTAACGAGCTGCTTGATTATTTTCACAATATGTATAGGTATCGATTGGTTAAGAAATAATCTGTTTGAGTTATTAAGAATAAATCGTATCATACGTTTATTATCTGAAAAGATAGAGTACGTGTTAAAACATGCCGTAATTACATTTTGAATCTTCTGCTATTGTGAGTTTAGAAATATTTTAAAATTTATTTGAGTTATAGATTATGGATAAGCCACGGTTAGCGTATATTGACAGATTAAAGGGGTTAGGTATATTGTGGGTGGTGATAGGTCATTTCACAATATATCCATTGGAGATATCAGACGATATGATTCGAACGATTGCTTCAACTTTTCATGTCCCTTTATTATTTTTTTTGTCAGGATATGTAATACATACCCCCCCCTATACCTATTAAAAGCCCTTAAAAAAGGAGTACTGTTTGGACTGCCATGTATTGTATTGTCTTTTTTGTTTGGCTATTTAAAAGGTGTGGGGCTTTCTAACGTAATGTTTGATGGTTATAAATATGGTTATTGGTATCTTTTTGTGTTGATTTTATTTTACATTGCTCTTTCTACATTTAGATTAGTATTAAAAGCAAAGCGTCCTTTTTTGTTGGAATTCATCATTTTCACCATTTTCTTTATTTTTTTTACATCAATGCGCTATTTGTTACCTATCAAGCTGTCAGGATTGTTAAGTTTAGATTTATGTTCTTTGTATTGGCCTGTATTTGTTGTTGGCTTTTGGGTACGAAAGTATAACGTTTTGTCCTCTTTTTATAAATTCAATATTCTTTTTACAATAACATTGTTGGGGTATATTTTCTTTTGCTTGTTAGCAGAGTCTTACTTTTTGTGGTTATATCGGTTCGCTTATATTCTTAGTCCTTTTCCATTTGTCTATTTATTTAGATTTAGGGAAAAAAGTGGCTCGTTAATAGAAAACGAGTTAGAGCGTTTTGGAAGACATAGTCTTGATATATATGTTTATCAATATTTTATTTTGTGGACAGGAATGATTAGTCTGCCAAGTGTAGGTTGCTATTTTGTTTCTACGCACAATTACATACTGGAGTTTATTCTTGCTTTGTCTTATTCTGTTTTGGTTTCTTATGTTTCTATCTTGATAGGGCAAATAGTTAGGAAAAGTACGTTGTTAAATAATTTGATTTATGGAGCATTTGTTTCAAAATATTAAGAGTGTGATAAGAATAAAGTTAGGAGAATTGCATAGTGAACTACTTCATGTATTCGAGTGTTTTAAGTTTAGATACAGCACTCAAGTAAAAAGTTTTGTATGCCGATTGAAAATCTTAGATACAACTAGTACCATAAATTATATCATTGAGCACAAGTGCTCGGTAAGCCGATTTGGTGATGGAGAATTTTATGTGTTGAATGGTGGGGGCAATGACTTTCAGCAAGCTAATGCAAAGTTACAGCTTCGTCTAAAAGAAGTCTTATCAAGCTCGCATGCGAATTTGCTTTTATCATTGCCTTATGCATGGAAAGACTGTTCACACTTGCGACATGGAGCAAAAGTCTTCTTTATGCGTTTTGTTGTTAATCATCATGAATTTATAAGTAAAAATATAGATATGAATAAACTGTATGGCGATACTTTATTTACTCGTTTTTACATAGATTATAAGGCAAGGGATAAGAGTAGAGCCATAGCCAATCATATCATGGAAATTTGGAGTCGACGGCATGTATATATCATAGAAGGTAAGTTTACACGCATGGGAATGGGGAACGGCTTGTTTGATAATGCTCTTTCTGTGCATAGAATTTTGGGACCATCGCGCAATGCTTTTGAAAAATATGATGAGATCATGGCAACGGTTCAAAAATATGTTCCAAAAGATAACCTTGTCTTGATAGCAATGGGAATGACCGCTACGGTTATGGCGTATGACTTGTCAGGTATGGGTTATCAAGCAATAGACATAGGTCATATGGATGTAGAATACGAGTGGATGAGGATGAAGGCTAAGGATAAAGTAGCTATTAGCAATCGGTTTGTGAATGAGGCATATAACTATATGGAGGTTTCTGATCACGTTGATGCTATTTATGAGCGGCAGATAATAGCAATGATAGAATAATTTAATCATTTATTGTGTAAAATATCAATGACAGTTTCAATCATAATACCTGTATATAACGTAGAAAAATACATAGAGCGTTGTCTGCGCTCGGTGATCAGCCAAACTTATGATCATTTAGAATGTGTTGTTGTGAATGACCGCACGCCAGACAGGAGTTTTGAGAAAGCTAAAGCGGTAATTAATGACTATCAGGGAAACATTAAATTCAAATTCGTTGAGCATGACAGGAACAAGGGTTTATCCGAGGCAAGAAATTCCGGCATAAGGGTGTCTGAGGGAGAATATCTCTATTTTCTCGACAGTGATGATGCCATACCTTTTGACTCTATAGAAAATCTTGTTAATGTTGCCACTAAAAACAATTATCCAGATGTCGTTTATGGACGCACTATTGGAATAGGAGTGAATGATGAATATTCATTAGTAGATTCTCCAAATCTGCAATCATTTTGTTGTAACAAAGATATTTTTATAGGAAATTTAAACAATACGTGGACAAGAATTGCGTGTAATAAGTTGATTAAGCGTTATATCTTTTTTGAAAAGAAAACTTTTTTTGAGCCACATATTTATCATGAGGATGAGCTTTGGAGCTTTGAAATTTCAACGTATATCAACACTTTGTTTTTTTGCGATAAAGTGACATACCATTATTATGTAGGAGATGCAAATTCTATTAGTAGAGGGAGGCCTACAAAAAAACACTTCGAAGACAATATCCTAATCTTAGAGAAAAAGACGATTTATCTCTCCTGTATATTATATCAAAAGCAACTCGCACAAAATATTTGCAAATTGGCATATACACTGTATTATTCACTTTTAAGGAATCACTTTGATAAGAAATACTTGAGGAGTTGTAAGGTTAAGCTCAATAGCATACTCAACAAAATAAGCAGTATACCGCATTATAAAGACAGTGTGCCTTTGTACATGCGTATGGTATACAAAATATTATAAATTTTTAGCGATGCAGCCTAAAGTTTCAGTTATAATCCCTGTATACAATGTTGAACAATATATAGAGCGGTGTGCTCGTAGTTTGTTTGGGCAAACATTATCAGAAATGGAATTTATATTTGTTGATGATGGTACGCCAGACAGAAGCATAGATGTATTGAAGTTGGTGTTAGAGGATTATCCTAAGCGTAAAGAACAAACGATAATTCTGAAAAACGATACTAACCGAGGACTGATGCAAACACGTATTAGGGGGCAATTGAGTGCAAAAGGGGAGTACCTTGCAGCGGTTGATTCCGATGATTGGATAGAATCAAATGCTTTTGAGAATCTTTACAAACAAGCTAAGGAGACAGACGCTGATGCTGTGGTGTTCGGGTATCACCGTGAATATAAAAATAGGACAGAAAAAAGTGTGCGTTTTTTTCCATATACGAGTGGGAAACAGTTTGTGAGAAATGTATATAAGCATGCTTTTGAGTTTTTTACTTGGGGTGCGTTGGTTAAGAATAATGACAGATTTAGGAAGATATTGCATCTATACAGCGAAAAATCTGAGTGGAAACGAATAACAATGTGGGAGGATGTAGCAGTGATGTTGCCTTACTATTACGGAACAAATAAAATTAGGTTTACTAAAGATTGTTTTTATCATTACAACAAGGCAAACGAAAACTCTGCTGTAAACACGCAGAATATCAAAAAAATGCGTGAAGCTTATCAGGTAATGGATTTTTTAACAGAAATGTTTGCTGATGATAATGAAATGAGCTTGACAATCAATATGTTGAAATTGGGCGCAAAGGGAGTGTTACTTAGCGAACATACTTTGAATCAATGGCGAAACGAACATCCTGAAGCAAATAAGGATATCTTAAAATATAAATCAATTCCCCTTAAACTCAGAATATTTTATTATCTAATAGCTTTGGGCTTCGATTGGCCGTATCATTTGTATAGTAGGATGAAAAGATTCAGAAGCTGATGCTATCAATATTTTTCTAAAAAGTCGTTTCACTACTAATATCGTTAAGTATGAAAAAATTGCTTTCGATCCTAATACCTGTGTATAATGGAGAAAAATATATTAACAGGTGTTTAGATAGTATTGTCCTTCAAGAAGGTTTTAATGAAGAAGTAGAGATTACTGTTATTAATGATGGCTCTCGAGATAATTCCTTAAATATTTTAAAGAAATATGTGGGGAAGTATGATAATATACGTTTGATATCTCGTGAGAACAAGGGCATTGGTGCAACTAGAAACGAACTGCTTGACTATGCATGTGGAAAATTCTTTTGGTTCATCGATGTCGACGATTTCATTTCAAACGATTCATTGACATGCATTATACCGCTGTTACGTAATGATGAATATGACATGCTGATGATGGGCTATTACTGGGGAACGGAAACCAATGGTAGAATCATTCCATGCATAGGAGATTTCAGCTCTGGGTTAGATATGGCAGCCCACGATGTGTATAACAACTCTTTATGGACGCATGTGTACAGAACAAGTATTATACGAGAGCATGATATAAGGTTTAATAGTTATCAAATGGGAGAGGACTTTGATGTGATTTTCAAATTAATTCCATACATTGGAAAGTGTAAATGCATCAATCAGCCTCTTTACAATTATATCGCCAACCCTCATTCGGCTGTATCTGAATCTTCTAAAAACCATATATATAGATCCTCCGACGACTCATTGCTTTGTATGGAAAATAACTTTAAGTGGCTCAAACAGTTTAACCCTGATGTCCAAAAAGTTTTGAAGAAGCCTCTTATATTTTTCCTTATGGGCTATTTGTTTTCAATATATGTAGTTCCTTTTACGCTGAGATATAAGTTGGATGTGATGACGAAATTGGAAGCTATGGGGGCTTTCCCCATTTATCCATTGCCTGTGAATAAAAGGCATCGTATTTTTTCCCGAATTGTCAACATTAAATTTTTCAGGATTTTGTCAATTTATATTGATGTTTTTGTATTATGGTTGAAAAAGAGATAGCTGTAAAGACAAAAGTTAGACAAAGAAAATACTTTGGAGGCTATAGCATTATATCCTTTTGTGGTCTATATCTCACAGCAAGATATTTCAAACTTTATCCGTCGGGTCGGTTAAACCGATTGAGCCTTTATGTCTATATTGCAATTACCTGTTTTATAAGTATAATAGTGGTGCTATCAGTATGGAAATTCGGGAATGCCATGAAAATGCTACGTTATGATAATCCATTAATTATTTTATCAAGCATGGCATTATTATTATTTTTCTGTAAATTCAGGTTTCAAAGCTCGGTTGTTAATTGGCTGGCGGCAAGTAGCTTTGCGGTTTATATAATTCATTTTAATCCGTACGTTTTTAAGTTCTTTAAAAGTGGTGTCCTCTATTTCATATCTACATTGAATGGGGACTTACTTGTACTTGGAATCTTTCTGTTCCTGTCTGCCGTATATCTGTTTTGTGTATTTATAGACCAAATCAGGATTGGGATGTGGAATCTTTTGCAACATAACATCTATCAACAAAAATGATTATCTATTTCTTAATGTTCGCCATAGCCTTTTTATGGTATTATTCATCGTTATCAAGACCACAACTGGCTAAAAGTCCCCTCTTATTGGCTGCCTACTTCACCTATCTGGCAGTTTTTATAGGTATGGGAGATATGATAGGAGGGTATGATCGATATATTTACGGAGCATTGTTCGATAGTATATCCGACTCTGTAAGTTATAAACAAGATGTCAATCAGTTACTTTATTTCATCCGTGGAAAGGAGTATGCCTACTTTGTTTGGGAAGTTTTAGTTGCCCATGTTACGTCTAATCGATATGTGTTTATTCTGCTGGGAACTTGCCTGATGTATGGATTGTATTATAGGGCGTTCCGAAAGTATATGGATAATTATCCGATGGCATGTATTGTTTTCCTTGGATTATTTGTGTTTTTCTCCATAACTTACATGAGGCAGACCATAGCTTGTGGTATAGCTTGGCAAGCCGTAAAGTATATATGGGAACGGAAACCTTTGCCGTTTTTTGCTTTGGTGATATTGGCTGCTGGTTTTCACAATTCAGCCCTTGTATTTGCACCAATGTATTTCGTACCTATTATAAAATATTCACAACGTACAGTATTTTATTTTCTCGTATTCTGCTTATTATTAGGAATATCTCCATTTGCTTCTTGGGCAATATCTCTTGCAGGTGATGCAACAGGAACAGAATCCAGAACAGCATTATATACCAATGACGATATGTCTGGTTTTCAAATTTGGTATGTGATAGAGGCTATCGTATTTATTGCAATACTTTTTAAAAACTATCATAAAATTCCCAACACGCCTAAAGATTTGACGTTTCTTAATATGTCCATTATCTTTTGTGGTATCTTGGTGGCTTTTGCCCGTTTTGGACAGGGCGGACGGTTTGGCTGGTTTTATTTTATAGGTCTAATATATACTTTAAGCGCCCTTTCAACAAGGATACATAGTTATAAGTGGATGAAAACTTTTGTTATATTTTTATGTTTTGTGTTATTCACTCGTATTTTAAGATCATGGGCGTTTAATTTGACGCCATACAAAACCTTTTTGACAAATGGTTACCCATCAGGAGTTTATGAACTCTATGAAGAAAATGAGTATGATGTGAACTACACTAAAGATAAATTGTACCGTAAAGTAATAGATATTAAATAATATATGAAATTAAGTATTATAGTTCCTGTATATAATGTAGAACAATATCTCCCCAAATGCGTATCGTCCTTGCTGAATCAAGGCTTAAAGGATGAAGATTATGAAATCTTGCTTATCAATGATGGAAGCACTGACCATTCTTTAAGTTTGTGCACTGACTATGCTGAGAGATATGCCAACATACGTGTTTTTTCACAACCTAACTCTGGTGTAGGTATTGCAAGGAATACAGGGATAGATAGTGCATTGGGTGAATATATTGCATTTGTGGACTCAGACGACTATCTTTTACAGAACGGCATGTACGAAGTCTTAAAACCTATATGGAATAGAAGAGATGTAGACGTTGTACGCTATTTTTCAGATTATGATGGGCGAAAAGTTAAGCCTATTGTTAATCAGATAGACTACGACGCTCCGGCGTTGGAAATGATTAGAAGAGGAGGACTCCCTGCTTTTATTTGGACGTTTCTTTATCGTAGAGCTTTTTTAAACGAGAATAAAATCCGGTTTAAAAACTATAGATTCTCGGAAGATGTGCTGTTCGTATCCACTGTTTTCTTACATCATCCTTACGTGGTTTCAAACCAAGCTAATATTTATCGATATGTGTTAAGAGAGGGGAGTGCGATCAATAAAAGAAATAAAGAACATTCCAGAATTTGCACAGATCATAATTTGCTCTCGTATGAGGATGTGATGAGAGAACTTATGACTTCTATTTTTCATGAAGATGAAGAAGCTTTGTCTGCCTGTCTCTCATCTATCAACTTTAAAAAGCAGTCCACTTGGACACGTATATTCACGTCTGACTATAACAGATCTGAGTTCAAGCAATTAAAGAATCGTATCGTCAAAAATAAATTCTATCCTTTTATGGTATGGAATCAAGAACCAAGGGTAAAGATACAATGTTTCCTAATGAATTTATCACTATATAATTTTTGTATATACAAATTGTGTAGTGGTATCTTTGATTATATCATAGTCCCTTATTATATCAACAGAATAAAGAAAAAAGTATGGGAAACGGAGTGACAGTGGTAACACCAACTTATAATAGAGCCACTCATTTGCAAACCCTTTACAGGAGTCTGTGTAGTCAAACTGTGGGGGGATTCACTTGGCTGATTATAGACGATGGTTCGACCGATAATACGGCAGATGTTGTAAATGGAATGAAATCTGATATTTTTAATATAGAATATCAAAGAAAGGAGAATGGAGGGAAGCATACTGCACTGAATCTTGCTATTGACATTGTTGAAACGGAGCTTTTTTTTATTGTAGATAGTGACGACACCTTGACTAATGATGCTATTGAAACAATAGAAAAGGATTGGAGAAAAGTCAAGGGTAAGGATTTATGTGGTATATCTTATCTCAGAGGATATTCCCAAGAAGTTCCAATCGGCGATATATTCCCGAAAGACAACCTCATAGATAGTTTTGCTGATGTTAGAGTGAATAAAAAGGTGTATGGGGATAAGGCCGAGGTGTGGGCAACAAAATACTTGAAGCGTTACAGATTCCCAGTTTATAAAGGTGAAAAATTTCTCGTTGAAAGTTATCTTTGGCTCCAAATTTCTAAAATAGCCGATATGTTGTTTATAAATAAAATAATATATCTAACAGAATATTTGGAAGGTGGGTTAACTAAATCCGGGCGAAGGCTTCGAATAAAATGTCCGAAGGGCGGAATGGCATTTAATTTGATATTAATGGATAAAACATATCCTATGAGGGATAGGATTAAAAGTGGAATATTATATTCTGTATATTCCTTTTTCTCGCATAAGGATTTCAAGGAAACGTTTGATATTCCATATAAGTCCTTGCTGCTCATTTGTTACCCTATAGGCTATTTGGTGTATTTGTATTGGAATTATAAGTATAATAAGTAAGACATGGTAGAGTACGGTGTTGCCATACGAACGCTTGGAAAATCAGGAGATAGATTAAAAAAAGAATTGTGTTCCATCTATAAACAGACGATAAGGCCTAAAAAAGTCTTACTTTATATCGCAGAAGGATACAAATTGCCTGATTTTAGGATTGAAGACGAAGAATATGTTTATGTCAAGAAAGGGATGGTTGCTCAAAGAGCAATAGATTATAAAGAAATACAAACAGAATGGATTTTGCTTCTTGACGACGATGTCTTTATGGCGGAGAACTGTGTTGAAACATTGTATGAAGAATTAAATGGACAACAGGGAGATTGTATAGCTGCAGATGTTTTCAGACCTCATGAGGATAATTTGAAAACAAAAATATATAATTATATCACTAATTTAAGTTATCCACGTAAAGATGACGAATGGGCGTTTAAAGTAGTGGATAATGCAAGCTTTTCGTATAATGGTAACCCCTCTAAGAGCTCTTACCATTCTCAAAGTGCTGCAGGACCAATATCATTATGGAGAAGAGACGCTTTATTGAGGATTCATTATCCTGATGAGTTGTGGTTAGACCGGATGGGCTTTGCTTTTGGTGATGACCAACTTATGTTTCAAAAACTATATAAAAACGGCTTTCGGTTATTGGTTTCTTATGATAGCGGAGCTGTTCACATGGATGCAAAAAGTTCAAGCAGTCTGTTTCAGGAGTCCAATGACAAGTATTACCGGCGAGCAAAAGCCATGTTTCTTCTATGGTATAGAAGTTGTTATGATTTAAATAATTTAAATGGATGGCAAAAGAAAAGGGTTCTCGTCAGTTTTTCGGTTAAGCAAATAGAGCAATTACTTGTTCATCTTGTTTTTGCTATCTTATCTGCAAACTTTCGGGTTGTTACAGATTTTATAAAAGGTAATATGGACGGATATAAAGAAGCTAAGAAAATATTTAGGACTATTCCCAATTTTATTTTGTCATGAGAGTACTCCAAATCATAACATCACTAATGATCGGGGGTGCAGAACATCTTGTTGTGCAAATAACACAGATGTTGCGCAATCAAGGTTATGAGGTAGATGTTTGTCTTTTCGATGGAGAAGAAACAACCTTTTATAGAGAGCTTGAATTATCTGGATGCATAATCTATTCGTTATCAAAAAAACGATGTTTTTACAATCCGGGATTTATTCTAAAGCTTAGACGTATTATGAAAGGATATGATGTAATCCACACACACAATTCATCTCCTCAATTGTTTGCTGCTATTGCTAATATTGGTTTGAGAAAACGATTGGTCACAACGGAACACAATACGGATAACAGAAAACGAAAGAATCCGTTGTTGAGAGCGATAGATAGATGGATGTACGAAAGATATGAGAAAATTATATGTATAAGTCCAAAAACAGAGGAGCGTCTTAGAATTTATCTGAAAAATAACAACACCTCAATTAGATTGATTACGATTAGCAATGGAATAGACGTCACTTCTTTCCAAAAAGCTCAGGTGGCATACGACATACGTCCTGCAAACAGAATTGTCATCACTATGGTGGGTGCTTTCAGGGCGCAGAAGGATCATAAAACGCTCATAGATGCCATGAATCACTTGCCTCGGGATAAGTTCCAATTATGGTTGATTGGTGATGGTGACTTAAGAGACAAAATGCAAGACTATGCAAAACAGACTTTACATAAAAAAGATATTATATTTTGGGGAAACAGAGCCGATATCCCTCAAATGTTGAGGACTTCGGATATTGTGGTGCTTTCTTCTCATTGGGAAGGATTTGGATTGGCTGCCGTTGAAGGAATGGCAGCTGGTAAACCGGTAATAGCTTCAGATGTTGATGGACTGAGAGAGGTCGTAAAAAATGCCGGACTATTGTTCCACCCCGGGGATGTTGATGAGCTGGCGTCTTTAATAATGCACCTGAGCAAAGATGCCTCCTTTTATGAGCAGACGGCAATGCGATGTAGAATGCGCGCCTTGAATTATGATATTGGCAAGATGATGGAAGGTTACAAAAATGTGTATGAGCGAAAATGATGAGGGACGGC
>CAMQBR010000024.1 GCA_946999045.1 uncultured Prevotella sp. | reverse complement strand
CGTATCTTCGATGATATGAACAATGGTTTCGGGTGGGACAGATTGCCCAAATCCTTCATGGCAGAGAACACAGTGTTCCTTCTTCTTACAGCATTTATCCGTAACTCTTACACGGCCATTATTCAAAGACTTGACGTAAAGAAGTTCGGACTCAATGCAACAAGTCGCATAAAAGCGTTTGTCTTCAGGTTTATCTCTGTACCAGCCAAGTGGATCAGGACATCAAGGCGGTATGTGCTGAATATCTATACCTGTAATAATGCTTACGCAGATGTTTTCCAGACTGATTTTGGATAATGCCTACAACTTATGGGAATGATATTGTGTATTGCCTCAAGTCACATTGTGGGGTAAGGGGATATTGTAGGCAGAAGTGGGTGCTTCAAGTTCAAATTATCTGCAAATTCAGTAATGAGAGAACGTGTAAACGCAATAAGGACGTTCAAGGGCTTAGTTGCGGATTTGAGGTTTACAACAAATTTTTCAGCATCTTTTTTCTCTGATGTTCATAATTTTTCCAATTTTTCCAATTTCATACAGTGAAGTTTTCTATGAATTTCTTGAAATCCGTATACCTTCTTGTGAAAAATTTATATCTTTGCAAACAAGAATAAAGAGTTCTTTGAGGCATTGCAAAAGAAAGAAGGAGAAAGAAACTCGCTCGTTTCCAAATCGTTCACCTTTTATTATTCTTATTTATGCTTTCCTTTTGTAATCAGCCGATTACATTCGCTTCTATTACTTTTATGCGGAGATTTGCGATTTTCGTACAGCCAAGGACATAGGTATTGACCGTCCGGAGAAGAATGAGAAACTCCATAACATACCACCGACACCCGAGCAGGAAGTCTTTATCGGAAATCTGATGGAGTTTGCCAAGAGTGGCGATGCCACAATCTTAGGACGTGCACCTCTGAGTGAGAGTGAGGAAAGGTCAAAGATGCTTATTGCAACAGACTACGCATCAGAAAAGCAATGGTTTTGTTGTAACATTTCTATGTTTTTTTTGCCATTTTTCTATGCCCCTTATAAGAGAAAGACAGAAAAAGAATGTAAATCATAAAAAACACTCACAATATACGTTATATACCCATCCTAAATTATATATAGAATAGTTTGTATCTTGAATATTTCTACCAATATATCATTCGTTTTCAAATATTTAAAATATAGAGAAGCTCTTGTAAAAATAATTCAAAAAAAATGCGTTCATGTCTAAGCAATTGTACTCATATCTTTTGTGGGGTTTGTTAGAAATGATTAGCTTTGCATTATGAGGAAAATTATCCATATCGACATGGATGCTTTTTATGCATCAGTAGAACAACGCAATAATCCAGAACTTAAAGGAAAACCCATTGCCGTAGGGAACGATGGTCCGCGTGGAGTAGTGAGTACAGCCAGTTACGAGGCTCGAAGATACGGGGTACACTCTGCTTTATCTATGGCAAAGGCGAAGCAACTCTGCCCTCAACTTATTATCGTTCCACATCACCCAGAAATATATCATGAAATATCAGAACAGGTAAGAGAAATTTTTCATTCGTATACAGATATGGTGGAACCCATCTCTATTGATGAAGCCTTTTTGGATGTTACAGAAAACAAATTTAATATAGATTCAGCTTGGCAAATAGCTACTGAAATAAAAGGAAAGATAAAAGCTAAAACGCAGTTAACAGCATCAGCAGGCATATCATTTAACAAATTCTTGGCAAAGATATCATCTGAGTATAACAAACCAGATGGACTCTTCGAAGTATCAGAAAGCGAGGCTTATAACTTTATAGGTAATTTGCAAATAGAACAATTTTGGGGAATTGGTCCTAAAACAGCGTATCAAATGCACAGGATGGGAGTGTTTACAGGGGCGCAGTTACGTGAGGTTTCACAGAAACATCTTACTGAAGTTTTCGGAAAAATGGGCAGCGTATATTACCAGCATGCCCGAGGTTGCGATGACAGACCTGTTATCAGCACATGGAAAAGAAAGTCTGTGGGATGTGAGCATACCTTTCTTAAGGATATAAATCTAAATTCAGCCGTGATAATAGAGCTTTATCATATAGTGTTAGAGCTTGTAGAACGGATAAAAGAATCTGCATTTGAGGGTAAAACCCTAACACTGAAAATTAAGTTTTATGATTTTACACAAATCACACGCAGTATTACATGTAATCATATCTTACAAACTAAGTTGGACATTTTGCCCCTCGCTAAAGAACTTTTGCATGGTTTTGATTATTCTCAACGTTCTATACGGCTCATGGGATTATCAATTTCTAATCCCATTCATACAGCATCTACTCATGATGAAATAAACGCATGGCAAGAAGGGTGGATAGAAGGCTTTGAGATAACCAAAGGTAAATTGTAAAATATATGCTGTCTGTTATGATTTTTCTAACAGATAATAGTCAAAATCTTTTGCAAATGTCAGAGATGTTTTGTAACTTTGCATAAATATCATTATGGCAGGTTCTATAAAATATCTTTGTTAGATTTTGAGCTTATTTTGAGGTTAAAATATAAGTAAGTAAAGGAGTGTAGCAAGCTATACGACCGAGCGAACTTACATATAGAATCGAAAAAACAAAAGATAGCAAAACGTATTTTTTATAAAATTTACGCACAAAATATAGTAGTAATTTATAAAACCAGCCCTATTTTAGAACCGACTTTTAAAGTTGTGTCCATCATAAATTCCAAATAACAATGAAACAAACAAAGATAGTATGCTCAATCAGTGATTTGCGTTGTGATGAAGACTTTTTACGCAAATTGTTTTTTGCAGGAATGAATGTGGTGCGTATCAATACAGCACATGCTACTCCTAAGGGTATGAAAGCTATTATAAAGAATGTACGTGCAGTATCTTCTAATCTTGGTATCTTGATTGATACTAAAGGTCCTGAGATACGTACTACGAATGTAGCAGAACCTATTAAATATAAAACTGGCGAGATTGTTAAGATTTTTGGACGTCCCGATGTTGAAACAACACACGATAGCATTAACGTGAGTTATCCCGATATAACTAAAGATGTAAAAGTAGGCGATGACGTTTTGTTTGATGATGGCGCTATATGTATGAGAGTTATTGAGAACATGGGGCCAATGTTAGTAACTCAAGTACAAAATGAAGGCGAATTAGGAGCTCATAAGAGTGTTAATATTCCTGGCGAGCATATTGATTTACCTGCACTTACACCGAAAGACAAACGCAATATACTGTTTGCTATTGATCAAGATATAGACTTTATAGCTCACTCTTTTGTTCGAAATGCCTCTGATGTGAAGGCTGTACAAGATATATTAGACAAGCATCATAGCGATATCAAGATTATTTCAAAGATAGAAAACCAAGAAGGTGTAGATAATATTGATGAGATTATAGATGCTTCGTATGGTATCATGGTAGCACGTGGCGACTTGGGTATAGAAGTTCCTTTGGAGGATATTCCAGGCATTCAGCGTAGAATTATACGCAAATGCGTGATGAAAAAGAAACCTGTAATAGTAGCTACCCAGATGCTTCACACCATGATACAAAACCCTCGTCCTACACGTGCAGAGGTTACAGATATAGCTAATGCTATCTATTCGCGCACTGACGCCTTGATGCTGAGTGGTGAAACCGCATCGGGAAAATATCCAGTAGAGGCGGTAAAGACAATGGCACGTATTGCTGAACAAGCAGAAAAAGATAGAACTTGGGAACCCGCCATCAATCCTATGCCTGATAAGTGTGATAGTCAGCGTGAATTCTTGGCACATTCAGCCATTGAGTCTACGCGCCATTTGGGGGTTAAGGGTATTATTACTGATAGCGAAACTGGACTTACTGCACGCCATTTGTCATCATTCCGTGGACCAACACCTATCTTGGCTATTTGCTACAGAGAGAAAACATTGCGTTTGCTTAATTTGAGTTATGGCATTTTACCTATTTTGCAAAAAGAGAAAGCAACGCCAGAGTACATTTTCACAGCTGCTATCAGAATGCTGAGACAGAAGGGATACGTAGAATCTAACGACCGTATAGCTTATCTTACTGGTAGCATTGGCAAAAGTGGTGGTACTACTTTGCTGGAAATAAATAGAGTAAGTCAGGTATTTGATAAGTCATACTCTTTCCATTTTCCACGTTACAAAAAAACAGAGATTGAAGAAGCAGCCAATAAGTAATACATCTTACGTTGTTTGATTACATATTGTGATGTAAAGAAAAGGTAATTACTTAAGGGCGGTTCTATAAATTACCACCGTAAAGTTTTTATGTCAGTTTTTTTACGTTTTGTCAAAGCTAATTTATAGAACCGCCCTTAATAATAAAGGAGCTAATATGTACGAATTAAAGTATATTGTATACTATAATACATACAAGTTAGCTCCTCTTTTTTATTCAACCCAAGCAGAATTTATCAAAATAGTTTATATTTCTATAAACCACACATATTTACCATTGCTTCGTTTTTTTTGCTAACATTTGTTTACATGTTGAATTTTTAGTACTTTTGCAAAGCTAATAGAATACATTATAAAAATTCATATCATCATGAATATTTCATATAAATGGCTTAAAGAATATGTTGATTTTGATTTAACTCCGCAGCAGGTGTCAGACGCTTTAACATCTTGTGGACTTGAAGTTGATTCTTTAGAAGAAGTTCAGACCATTAAAGGTGGATTAAAAGGATTGTATGTTGGCAAGGTGTTAACTTGCGAAGTACACCCTAATTCCGATCATCTTCATGTAACAACAGTAGATTTAGGCAAAGAAAAACCATCACAAATAGTATGCGGAGCACCAAATGTTGCAGCTGGCGAAAAAGTGATAGTAGCCGATTTAGGTTGCATTTTGTATGATGGCGATAAATCGTTTACTATTAAAAAGAGCAAATTACGTGGCATAGAATCGTTTGGTATGCTTTGCGCTGAAGATGAAATTGGTGTAGGTACAGCGCACGATGGTATTATTGTATTACCAAAAGATGCACCAGTTGGTCAGCCAGCAGCAGAATATTATCATCTTGAAAGCGATTGGCTGATAGAAATAGATATTACCGCCAACCGTTCTGATGCGTTATCACACTATGGTGTAGCACGTGATTTATATGCTTGGCTCAAGCAGAACGGATATAAAACAAATTTACATCGACCAGATTGTAAAGCATTTAAGGTAGATAATAACGACCTTCCTATTGGTGTAAAGATAGAAAACACAGAGGCTTGCAAACGCTATGCATGTATTTCACTTACCAATTGTGAAGTAAAAGAGAGCCCAGAATGGTTACAAAACAAGTTGAATGTAATAGGTTTGCGCCCTGTTAACAACATTGTTGATATAACCAATTATATAATGATGGCATACGGGCAACCTATGCATTGTTTTGATGCTGATATGGTTGAAGACCATCAAATTGTAGTTCGTACACAGCCACAAGGTACCAAGTTTGTTACACTTGATGGTGAGGAACATATTTTAGGTGAACACGATTTGAGTATTTGCAATGCCAAAGAACCAATGTGTATTGCAGGTATCTTTGGAGGTAAGGGTAGCGGAACATACGAAAAAACACACAATGTAGTATTAGAGAGTGCCTATTTTCATCCTACATGGATACGCAAGAGTGCACGCCAACATGGTTTGAGTACCGATGCCAGCTATCGTTTTGAGCGAGGTATCGACCCCAATGGCATTGTGTACGCACTAAAGCAAGCAGCCATTCTCTGCAAAGAACTAGCAGGTGCAAAGGTTAGTATGGCGATAAAAGATGTATATCCCACACCAGTACCCGATGCACACGTATCGCTTTCATACCATTACGTTCACAATTTGATAGGTAAAGAGATAGGTAAAGATACCATTAAAAATATTGTTACCAGTCTTGAGATGAAGATTAATAGCGAAACAGAGCAAGGCTTAGAACTTACAGTTCCTGCTTATCGCGTTGATGTTCAGCGCCCATGTGATGTAGTAGAAGATATTCTTCGTATCTATGGATATAATAGTGTAGAGATTCCGACACAGCTGAAGAGTACCTTAACCATATTAGGAGAGGAAGACCATGCTAACCATTTAGAAAATCTTATCAGCGAGCAATTGGTTGGTTGTGGCTTCAATGAAATATTAAATAACTCTCTTACAAAGCCTGTTTATTACAAAAACTTAAATGAGTATCCAGAAACATCATTGGTAAAGGTAATGAATCCTTTGAGTACCGATTTGAGTATCATGCGTCATACCTTATTGTTTGGTGGCTTGGAGAGCATTGTTCGTAATATCAACCGCAAGTGTTCTAACCTACGTTTCTTCGAGTTTGGTAATTGTTATCATTTCGATTCTGAAGGATATAGCGATGAAAATCCTATCAAATCGTACACTCAAGCATATCATTTGGGCTTATGGGTTACGGGTAAGCGTGTAGAAGGAAGTTGGGCTCATGCCGATGAAGCTTCTTCATTCTATGAGCTGAAGGCATACGTTCAAAACATCTTTGCTCGTTTGGGTGTTGAGCCAAGTGTGATTGCTGTAGAAAATAGCAATAACAACATATTCTCACAAGGACTTACCTACAAGACTCGAAGCGGTAAAGTACTGGCAGAAGTGGGCATTGTATCTAAAAATATACTTAAGCAGATGAGCATTTCTAACGATGATGTGTTTTTTGCAGATTTCCACTGGCAAGTATTGATGAAGGCTATTAGGAAGAACAAACTTGAGTTTACAGAGATTTCTAAGTTTCCTGCTGTAAGTCGTGATTTGGCTTTATTGTTGGATAAAGATGTAGCTTTTTCTGAGATAGAGAAGATAGCTCAACAAACCGAGAAAAAAATGTTAAAGCGAGTAGAACTCTTTGATGTATACGAAGGCAAGAATCTGCCTGAAGGTAAAAAGAGTTATGCTGTTAATTTTATTCTGCAAGATGAGCAAAAAACTTTACATGATAAACAGATTGATGCTATCATGCAGAAGCTTATCAAGAACTTAAAACAAAAGTTAGGAGCCGAATTAAGATAGCGCACTCCATTTTTTTTGTAATGTAAGCAAGGTATAAGCCACCCTGCCGTATAACTATTAGCATTTATAATTTAGGTAATTAAGTAATAACCATTTAGAAACGGAGTAACATCCGATTCTACTCTCTGTAAGGGAGCATATATAAAATAAATTATTTCCTATGGGAAGAGCATTTGAATATCGTAAAGCAACAAAATTAAAACGTTGGGGGCATATGGCTCGCACATTCACTAAGATTGGTAAACAAATAGCAATTGCAGTAAAAGCAGGCGGACCAGAACCTGAGAACAATTCGCAATTGCGTGCTATTATAGCCAATGCCAAGCGCGAGAATATGCCAAAAGATAACATTGACAGAGCTATAAAAAATGCTTTAGGTAAAGACCAAAGCGATTACAAAGAAGTAACTTACGAGGGATATGGCCCCCATGGCGTTGCTATCTTAGTAGATACATTAACTGATAACACAACACGTACCGTGGGGGATGTTCGTTCTGTATTTAATAAGTTTAATGGCAACTTGGGTACAACGGGTTCTTTAGCTTTCTTGTTTGAGCATAAAGCTGTGTTTACATTCAAGAAAAAGGAAGGCTTGGATATGGATGAACTTATCCTTGACTTGATAGATTATGGTGTAGAAGATGAGTATGATGAGGATGAAGATGCTAATGAGGTAACTATCTATGGTGCTCCAAAGAGCTTTGGCGATATTCAGAAACACTTAGAGGCTGAAGCATTTGAGGTTACAGGGGCTGATTTTACTTTCATTCCTAACGACTTAAAGGATGTAACAGCTGAAGAACGCGAAACTATTGATAAGATGATTGAGAAGCTGGAAGAGTTTGAAGACGTTCAGACAGTGTACACTAACATGAAACCAGAAGAATAAATAACGTACAATATTATATGTACTATAGGTGATTATATATACTATAGGTGGGTGTTATCTATCTGCATTTGCAGATTATAACACTCACTTTTTTATTTATTTGTATCGTTGTAAACATTCAATATAGAACCACTCTATAACGAGATAGAAGAGGAGTAGCCAAGCTACGTGTTATATTTGCAAAGATTTAGGTATTAGCATTTTTAATGAATTTTGGTTATACTTTTTATTTATATTTTATTATCTTTGCAAGTTAAAAAAGAATTAGAGGATGTTTTTTGGGAAAACATCAAATTTATAACATTATTACATATATACTTATGAAACCAACATTATTACTACTTGCTGCTGGTATGGGCAGCCGTTATGGAGGATTGAAACAGCTTGACGGATTAGGTCCTAATGGTGAAACTATCATGGATTATTCTATCTATGATGCCATTAAAGCAGGATTTGGAAAACTCGTTTTTGTTATTAGAAAAGATTTTGAAGATGATTTCAAAGAAAAAGTGCTCTCCAAATATCAAGGACATATCCCTGCTGAAATATGTTTCCAGAGTATTGATAACTTGCCTGTAGGCTTTACTGTTCCTGAAGGAAGACAAAAGCCTTGGGGTACTAACCACGCTGTAATGATGGCAAAAGAGTTGATACACGAGCCTTTCTGCGTTATCAACTGCGATGATTTTTATAACCGTGATGCTTTTATGGTGATGGGTAAGTTTCTTTCTGAACTGCCAGAGGGTGCTAAAAATGATTATGCTATGGTAGGATTTCGCGTTGGAAATACATTATCAGAAAATGGAACTGTAGCTCGTGGTATCTGTTCAAAAAACAAAAACGGACATTTAACCAGTGTTGTTGAGCGTACAGAGATTATGCGTGTTAACGGTTCGGTATGTTATAAAGACGAGAAAGGCGAATGGGTAGCTGTTGATGACAATACACCTGTATCAATGAATATGTGGGGCTTTACTCCAGACTATTTTGAGTATAGCGATGCTTACTTCAAAGAATTTTTATCAAATCCAAAGAATATGGAGAACCTCAAGGCTGAGTTTTTTATTCCATTGATGGTTAACAAGTTGATTAACGAAGAGACAGCAACCGTTAAAGTACTTGATACAACCAGTAAATGGTTTGGTGTTACATACGCTGCTGACCGTGAAGCTACTGTTAATCGCATTCAACAACTGATAAAAGAGGGTGTATATCCTCAAAAGTTATTTTAATTTAAGTTAATGGGTTTTTAAGTTCTTGAGCTTGTTATTATAGCTTATAAGGGCGGTTCTATAATTTACCACTGTAAAGTTTTTGTGTCAGTGTTTTTATGTTTTGTCATCTTGTGGGCTCTTTTTATATAAAACAGGCTGCGCCTCAACAATTCAAACAAGTTTGATTGTATTCGGCTTGCTCTGTTTTTGGTTCAATTTGCTTGTTCGTTCAGTAGTATAGCTCGCTATACTCCTTCACTCACAAACAAATTAACCTCAAAAAAAAATAGTCTCACAATCTGTCAAAGCTAATTTATACTCCCCCCATAAGCGTATCGGCTCAATAGCTATAAAACTCATTAGCTCATTAGCTTCAAATACTCATTAACTTAAAAACTCATAAACTCACTAATGAACATAGATATTCTTACTGCAGACGAGTTAGACCAATTGCAACAACTCATTACCAATGCACAACATATTGTTATTTGTGGACATAAGTCGCCCGATGGCGATGCCTTAGGTTCTTCTTTAGCTTGGAGTGAGTATCTTACCAGTCAGTGTGGCAAGCAAGCCACTATCATTATGCCAGATGCCTTTCCCGATTTCTTACGTTGGTTGCCCAACAGTGAGCGTATTCTGCGATATGATAAGCATCCACAAGAGGTTGAAGAGTTGTTTCAAAAGGCAGATTTGGTATTTTGTTTAGACTTTGGTAGTACTGATAGGGTGGTGGATATGCAAAAGGTATTGGAGGCAAGTCCTGCTAAACGTGCTATGATAGATCATCATACGCATCCTGATATGTCTGCCGTGTTTTCTGTTTCGGTAGAAAATGCAAGCAGTACCAGCGAACTTATCTTTAGGATAATATGGCAGTTAGGTGGATTTAAAATGATGACCAGTCAGTGTGCGGCACCCATTTATTGTGGTATGATGACCGACACAGGTGGATTTACCTACAACTCTTCTCGTCCAGAAATATTTTTTATCATCAGCCAGCTATTAGCCAAAGGTATTGATAAAGATAAAATTTACCGTAACGTATTCCACAATTTTAGTCAGTGGGCTGTGCGGTTACGTGGTTATATGATGTCACAAAAGCTCAATGTTTTAGACGATTTCCATGCTTGCTATTATTCAATATCAAGACAAGATATGAGTAATTTCCATTTTGTAAAAGGTGATGCCGAGGGCTTAGTTAATATTCCACTGATGATAAAGGGTACGAAATTATCTATCTCTTTGCGTGAAGATGACCGGCATAATAATTTGATATGGGTAAGTTTGCGATCGGTTGATGACTTCCCTTGCAACGAAATGGCTACAAAATTCTTTAATGGAGGTGGGCATATTAATGCCAGTGGTGGCAGACTCTTTTGTTCATTAGCCGATGCAGAAAAGGTAGTAAAACAGGCATTGATATACTATGAAGACCGTTTGAAAGCAAAATCAAAATAATAATCATTAAAAAGTAAAGCTTTTCCTTTGGGCATTTGCCTCACTTTCATTATATTTGCACATAAAAAATATTAACACCACGAAATGAAGAGATTAGGTTTTTCGTTAATAGTTATTATTGCATTGTGCGTATTAGCATCATGCAGAGAAAATAAAACTTACGCTGAACAGAAAGAAGCAGAGCGCAGTGCTATCAATAAATATATTGCTGACTCAGCAGTACATGTCATATCAGAAACTACTTTTGCTGCACAAGGATACACCACAAACGTTGCTCGCAACGAGTTTGTGCTATTGGGTAGCAGTGGTGTGTATATGCAAATTGTACGTAATGGGGTAGGAGAAAAATTGAAAAATGGCGAAACAGCCAGCGTTCTTTGCAGATTTACCGAACGCAATTTAATGACAGATTCGTTACAATTATCTAATGAGATACCTCATTATGCAGCTTTGGTTGATAAAATGACAGTACGTAATACCAGTGGAACGTTTACGGCATCTTACATAAAAGGAGGCAGTATTATGGCTTCAGTATATGGTAGTACGGAAGTTCCTACGGGGTGGTTGGTTCCATTTACTTATATAAAATTGGGAAGACCATCGAAAAAAGGTGATGAAATAGCAAAGGTTAGATTGATTGTTCCACACACCAGCAACCATTCATACGCTCGCCAAAGTGTTTATCCATGTTTGTATGATATTACGTATGAACGAGGAATATAATTTTTTTAGATACATAATTCTTAATTTATAATTACCGAGAGAGCACTTTTTTAGAGTGTGGGTGAGGGAGCATACATTTCTTGTATGTGGCAAACATAAAAAAACGTTTAACTAAAAACATATTAACCATGACATTAATCAAGTCAATTTCTGGTATTCGTGGTACCATTGGTGGTTGTGCGGGCGACACACTCAACCCATTAGACATTGTAAAATTTACATCTGCATACGCAACATTCATCCGCCGCAGTGGAAAGAGTAAAAGCAATACCATTGTAGTAGGTCGTGATGCACGTATCTCTGGCATGATGGTAAAGAATGTAGTATGCGGTACGCTTATGGGAATGGGGTACGATGTTATAAACATAGGCTTGGCTACAACCCCTACAACCGAATTGGCAGTGCGCATGACAAATGCTGCTGGTGGTATTATCATTACTGCAAGTCATAACCCACGTCACTGGAATGCGTTGAAATTGCTTAACAACGAAGGCGAATTTTTAACCAAAGATAATGGTAACGAGGTATTGGATATTGCTGAAAAAGAAGATTTTGAATATGCTGATGTAGATTCTTTGGGAAAGTACACCGAAGATAACTCTTTTGATAAACGGCACATTGATAATGTTTTAAACTTAAAGTTGGTTGACTTACCAGCTATCAAGAAGGCGCACTTGAAAGTAGTTGTTGACGGAATTAATAGTGTAGGTGGTATCATCTTACCTAAACTCTTAAACGAGTTAGGTGTAGAATATAAAATGCTGAATGGTGATGCATCGGGCAATTTTGCTCATAATCCAGAGCCGTTGGCAAAGAACTTAGGTGGTATTATGGGCGAATTATCCAAAGGTGGTTATGACCTTGGTATTGTAGTTGACCCAGATGTTGACCGCTTGGCATTTATCTGTGAAGACGGAAAAATGTTTGGAGAAGAGTACACCCTAGTAAGTGTAGCCGATTATGTATTGAGTAATACACCAGGCAATACCGTTTCTAACTTAAGTTCTACACGTGCGTTGCATGATATTACCGAAAAACATGGTGGTAAATATGTAGCATCTGCCGTAGGTGAGGTAAATGTTACCACTAAGATGAAAGAAGTTAACGCTGTTATTGGTGGCGAAGGTAATGGTGGCGTTATTTATCCTGAGAGCCATTATGGGCGTGATGCCTTGGTAGGTATCTCGTTATTCTTATCTTCTTTGGCACAAAAAGGATGTAAGGTAAGCGAACTTCGCAAAACATACCCTAACTACTTCATGGCAAAGAATCGCATAGATTTAACTCCCGAAACAGATATTAACGTAATATTAAACCGCATCAAAGAGCTTTATGCCAATGAGAAAGTAACCGATATTGATGGCGTAAAGATTGATTTTGCTGACAAATGGGTACACTTGCGTGCCAGCAACACAGAACCTATCATCAGGGTTTACAGTGAAGCTGCCACACAAGAAGAGGCTGAGGCTTTGGGGCAGAAGCTCATGAATATTGTTTACGAAATGTAGTTTTTTTACGGATGCTCGTACAGAGCATCCGTAAAAAATATGTACGTATACAGAAATTAATACTATTTTCGTTTTTTTTTATTTACTAATACCTTGCTTTATCTATATATTTTCACTATATTTGCGGTTGTATCGTAATTAAAGCAATTTTGGCTTATATATATATTTATTAATCATTTTTTATGTCATGGAAAAAGAAAAACTTATAAAAGTCAAGTACCTTAAGCCTACGGTAGAAGTTTATCCGTTACTTGGGGAGTGTTCCATATTGGCAGGTTCGGAACAGCTTAAAACAAGCGTTACACTAAGGAGTTATAACTCCGATTCTGCAAACATTGAGATAGGGGGCAGAGAGTGTATTATTATCACTTCAGATGATGGCAAAGTAAACGTTCAACAAAATGAGAACTATTAACAGGAACAAACCATAATAAAAATACAGAAATGAACTTTTACAAACATTTTATATTCGTATGTCTCGCCGCCATTGGGGCATGTGCGGTATCTTGTTCTGACGACACGTTTGGCACTGATAACAACAACATTGACGGACGGCTACACTTCAGGGCAAAAGTGATACAAAACAAGCAGTTGACAAAAGGCAGCAGAGCTGCGCAGTCAGCCTATGCCTGCATTGAAGATCGCAACATACAAGGGCCGTCTTTTCAAGGTAAAACGATATGGCTACAAGAGAGAACCATTAATGGCATCTTTCCTCCTTTAAAACAGAGGGCTGCCACGCGTGGTGACATAGTACCGAGCGTGGGCTATCTTTCTGACACATTTATATCCTTGTACTTGTGGGGGTATAGGGCGAAAAAAGAGAAAGATAGCTATGAATCGTGGCTCGCCAATGAGGAATTAACGATTAATAAAGATAATGGGACTGGAACTTTTGTCAATGAAAATGCTTCAGATAAAAAATATTGTTGGTCTGCTGACAAGCCATATTGTAAGTTTTTTGCCTTATGTGGGAATGGCCTAAGTGTTTCTGAAGATGATGTTACATTTGATAATGATAAAAAAGAACATACAGCTCATTTTCATTTCACATGTCCTGAAGACGTTTCTGATCAACTTGATTTATTGGCAGCAAGTAAGGATGTAGACTATAATCAAGCGAATGGAGCTCCAGTAAATCTTGATTTATGTCATGCGCTGGCTGCGGTAAGATTTTCCCTCGACTTAGGTAATTTTCCCAAAAATATAAATCTACAAAAAGTACAGCTTCAAAATGTAGTAACAGAAGGAACATATACATTTCCAACTACAAAAGACGACTGTGGTAATTGGGAAATAAATAATAAAGCTAAACCAAGCACTTTGTCTTCTTCCCTCCTAGATATTCCTTTAAGAAACGACAAAAATACACTAATAAAATTAGGTACAGATCTTAAGAAGGAGGGTAAGAACGACTGGGATTCAGATCATAATACATTTTTTGTCATTCCACAACAGTCTAAAGATATTAAAGTTTGTCTCTTTTTAAATAAAGCTGAAGGCGATGAAGATAAGGCACAAAAGATTGTGATCTCTCTTGGTCATCAAGAATTTAAAGCTGGAACAACAAAAATCTTCAATATCTCAGCAAACAATTCGTTGAGAACATTCATAACTGAAGGCCCTGGTACAATATATGTTAATTCCAATAAGGTAAATTTTCAGGTTTTGAGTTATTTTGTACAAAATAATCAACGAACGCCCGCACCTTGGGAATATGTTGGATATGAAGATGGTAAGGGTGATATGCACGAAAGAACAACCCCCAAGTGGATTACTTCTGTCACCAAAGAAGGTGTGGGTATAACAAAAGATAAAGAATGGAACGAAGGATATATCGAAGTAGATAATAAACACAAGATAACATTCCCGTGGGATGATGAATTAGTTAAAGCTGCACAAAAAGGTAATGAGAATAATCCCTATAACCTTGCAAATAAAAAAGGTGAGAAAAAAATAGAAGAAACAGCTAATTGTTATGTTATTTCTGCGCCTGGTGTCTATACCATTCCGTTGGTGTATGGTAATGCCATTAAGAATGGGGGGGAGAATCCTAAAGCCTATACGTTTAATGGTAATCTCCATGACGATGACGTAAATGAAGGATATGAAAATGCGGTTCTTCGGAATTTCGTAAATGCTGACAATGAAGCAATAAACTCTCCATATATAAAAGGTGCCAAATATGCAGAAATGCTTTGGCAGGATAGACCAAAAGAAGGTGAGAAAGTAAGTAACCTACAAATAAAATATCATAAAGATGAAGATAAAAATAAAAGTTACTATTACTTGCAATTTAAGGTTTCAAAAGAAAATATTAAGAGCGGTAATGCTTTAGTAGCAGTAACAGATGGCAAAAAAGATGCCGAGGGGCATCTGCGGTGGTTGTGGTCGTGGCATCTGTGGTTCGTTCCCGAAAAGGAGTATGGAGGCACCGCAGCGTATAATGGTCGTAATATAGCTGAATATCCATTAGGCTATACACCTTATACATATGGACCAGAGGAAAAAGAAGCAGATAGAAAAGTTAAATTAGTATTCAGACAAGTGGGACATCCCAATGTAGAAAGTAAATTTACAGTAGAGCATAAGTACAGAACGGAAAACTTGTTTTATATGACTCATTATCAACACGGACGAAAAGATCCTTTTTCTGGTGATGTTGTCCATGCTCAAGATAAAATAAAAGCTGTCAATGGTAAAATCAATGGTCAACTATCATTGGCTTATGGTATCCAGCATCCTAACGAGCTAATAAATTTTAACTATAAGACTAATTGGTGTTCTGAGAAATATTTCAATCTTTGGTCTGCAAATTTTTCTATATTAGATAATTTAGATAAAGCCCCAAAGTTTGACGATAATGTTAAAACTATTTACGATCCTTGTCCTGTAGGATATAAAGTACCTCCCGTAAATACTTTTAAAGGGATGGATGAAAGAGGTGGAAAATGCGATGAAGGTAAGTATGGTTGGACTTTCGATATCACGATTAATAAAGGTGGTTCTGGGACCAATAAAAAATTATTTATACCCATGTCAGGAGCTGTAATTTATGAATCAGCCGCCCAAAAACCAGTTTCTTTTCTTTATTACGTAAAAAATGGAAAGTTTCCATATCCAGAGGCAGAAGGGTTTTATCAATTAGCTACAAGCTCGAGCGAAAATGACTACGATAATTCTTCATCAGCTCGGCTTTACTTGAAGCACCAACAAGAAAAAGGTTATGAACCTTCTGCTTCAACGAATAACGTGGCTGAAGCTGATGCCGTGCTACCTATAAAGGATGAATAGCCCAATGTGAACAAATAGATGAGAGCATTTTATGTTTCATCACCTTTTTCTCCCCATCTTCGTTTTTTTATGAGGATGGGGAGAAATTGCATTAAGATGAGATATTTGGTAAGCTATCCATTAGCTATCTATTAACTTATCTATAAAGCATCTAACACATTATCAGTGCTTTATAGTAAGCATTACTGCAGAGAATAAAATAAGTTAGAATAAAAAAAACGCAATCTTCTCTTAAAGAAAAGATTGCGTTTTTGCTTGATTGTGAGGTATCTGGCAGAGTCGAACTGCCCTACACGGTTTTGCAGACCGTTACCTAACCGATCGGCCAAGATACCATTGTTTTGTTTTTACGTTTGCAAAGTTAAGATAAATTATTTGTATAGCCAAACATTTATATTATTTTTTATGACAACAATGCTCATTTTTCTGTTTTAAGGATTGCTTTCTTAAAAGTTTTTGTCTGATTTCACATCCCTTGCATCCATAACATCCGTTATTACTATTATGCAATGTTATGTAAATTCGTCTAATGGCATAAGCAACTGCCAACAGAAGAATAACAAGAATGATGATATATTGTAGTGTTACCAAAATTTATCTTATAAAGTTATTGTTAATGGCTGGTTCTATAAATTGGTTTTGTTAGATTTTTAGCTTATTTTTGGACAGAAAAACAGTTTAAGTCGAAGTACAATTAACCTTGTTAGAATTGTTGAGACGCAACCTGCATTCTATAAAAAGAAGCTACAAGATAACAATGCGTATTTTATAAATAAACTTACTATATACATTGATAATTTATGAACCAGCCTAATATATTATTTTAAGCGTATTGTGGAGCAGTCTTAATATGCAAACAGTGGATAGTTTTTCATTGTAGCATTAACCTTTTCTTTTACCCGTGTAATAACTTTTTCGTCCTCTGGAGCATTTAATACTTCTTCTATTAATTCAGCTACAAGCAGCATTACGTCTTCTTTTGCACCACGAGTAGTTATGGCAGCTGTTCCCAAGCGGATGCCACTGGTTTTGAATGCAGAGCGTGTATCGAATGGTACCATGTTTTTGTTAACAGTAATATCTGCTGAGACAAGTGCATTTTCTGCCACCTTACCTGTGAGTTCTGGATATTTGTCTCGCAAGTCAACTAACATAGAGTGGTTATCTGTACCACCACTAACAATGGTAAAGCCACGGTTGATGAGAGCTTTTGCTAGTGTAGCAGCATTTTTCTTAACCTGTATAGCATACTTTTTCCAGCTAGTTTGCAAGTTTTCTCCAAAGCCAACAGCTTTAGCTGCAATGATATGTTCTAAAGGTCCACCTTGTATACCTGGGAATACAGCACTATTAAGAAGTTGTGACATCATCTTAATTTGTCCCTTCTTGGTTGTCTTTCCCCATGGATTTTCAAAGTCTTTCCCCATCAAGATAATACCACCTCGTGGTCCACGTAAAGTCTTATGAGTAGTACTTGTTACGATGTGTGCATATTTTACAGGGTTATCCAGTAATCCTGCAGCAATTAAACCAGCTGGGTGAGCCATATCAACCATAAAAATTGCTCCTATCTCATCTGCTATTTTACGCATACGCTTGTAGTCCCATTCTCGGCTGTAAGCAGAACCACCACCAATAATTAGTTTAGGTTTATGCTCAAGTGCCAGTTTTTCCATTTCGTCATAGTCTACTCTTCCCGTCTCTTTATTCAAGTTATATCCGATAGGATGATAGAGAATGCCAGAAGTGTTGACGCTACTTCCGTGAGAGAGGTGTCCACCATGATCAAGATTCATACCCATAAAGGTATCACCAGGATTGAGAACAGCTAAAAAAACAGCAGCATTAGCTTGTGCACCAGAGTGGGGTTGAACATTGGCAAACTCTGCACCAAATAGTTTCTTTACTCTTTCAATAGCTAAATTTTCTACTTGGTCTACTATTTGGCAGCCACCATAATAACGTTTGCCAGGTAAGCCCTCTGCATATTTGTTAGTTAGATACGAGCCCATAGCCTGCATAACTTCATTGCTAACAAAGTTTTCTGAAGCAATGAGTTCCATACCTCTCAGCTGACGCAGATGTTCTTTTTCGATAAGATTGAAAATTTCTAAATCTTTTTCCATGTGTTTTTGTTTTAAAGGTTACTAAATAGTTTATATTTAATAGACTAAATATCTACAGTGTTTTAAGGTTTAAGGTTGGTTCTATAATTTAGCGTTGTTAGATTTTGGACTTACTTTTTAAACTGAAAAATAGTGCAAGCCGAATACAATCAAAGTTGTTTGAATTGTTGAGATGCAGCTTGCATTCTATAAAAAGAAGCCACAAGAAAACAAGACGTATTTTAAAAATTAACTCACTATATATGGTGATAATTTATAGAACTTGCCTTAGGGTTCAACCCTTGAAGCAGATACCTTATTATATATAAGTAGGGTATCTGCTTTTAAGTTTTCTTGGTTTAGCACAGTTTTACTTTGGTAATATCTTGTTCCTTATCACAATAATGGCATTTTACCAAACCATTAACTTTATCAACAAAGTTGAAAACAGTATTCATAGGTTCGTTATTGGTAATGCACTTAGGATTGTTGCATTTGATAATACCACAAAGTTCATTGGGTGTTTCAACCGTTTTCTTTTCTACAACCTCATAGTTTTTTATAATATTGAGTACTACTTTAGGTGCTACAACAGAAAGACGACTGATTTCTTCTTTAGAGAAAAACTTATCAGAAACTTTGATAATACCTTTTCGTCCTAATTTCTTTGAAACAAAATTGTTACCAATGGTTACAGGTGTTTGCAGAGATTGGAGTTCAAGTAAGTTCATAACCTGATAGGTTTTATCGGCAGGAATATGGTCAATAACAGTTCCATTTTCTATTGCTGCCACTAAGCGTTCTTTTTTATCCATTGTCAAAAAGTTTTAGGTTATAACATGAAATCTCAATCAATGATAGTTTTATCATTTTTAATATCCTCAAGACTAATACCCAAGCAATGGCAGAAGATAGCCTCTCGGGCATATAAACCATTTTGAGCTTGTTGGATATAATAAGCATGAGGATTGTCGTCTACATCGTAAGCAATTTCGTTAACACGAGGCAGAGGATGTAAGATTTTCATATTTTCTTTTACATTGTTCAGCATACTATTTCGCAGAACATAGCTATTTTTTACACGTTCGTACTCCATTAAATCTGAGAAACGTTCTTTTTGTACACGAGTCATATAAAGAATATCTGCTTCGACAATCATCTCTTCATTAAACTCTGTATGCTCTTCGTATTTGATATTGTGCTCTTTACAATATAATTTATATTCATCGGGCATAGCTAATTCGTTGGGAGCAATGAAATGAAATGTTGGATTAAAATGGCGCATGGCCATGATGAGAGAGTGAACCGTTCTTCCATATCGCAAATCACCCACTAAATAAATGTTGAGGTTATCTAATGTTCCTTGTGTCTTATAAATAGAATATATGTCAAGTAAACATTGAGAGGGGTGCATGTGTGCGCCATCACCTGCGTTAATAATAGGTATAGGGGCTATTTCGCTGGCATATTGAGCTGCTCCTTCAATATAGTGTCGCATGGCTATAACATCAGCATAATTAGATACCATCAAGATAGTATCTTTGAGAGTTTCGCCTTTAACAACACTCGAAGCCTTTGCATCAGAGAAGCCAATGACCCGAGCTCCCAGGCGATTGGCTGCTGTTTCAAAACTTAAACGGGTACGTGTAGAAGGTTCAAAAAAGAGAGTAGCTACAACTTTTCCTTTTAAAAGCTCACGATTGGGATGTCTTTCAAACTGATCTGCCATTGATAAGAGATACATTAAATCGTCTCTACTCAAATCGGCAATTGTAATAAAATGATGCTTTTCCATTTTTTAATCTATCATTCTTCATTGATTGGATTTGTGTGCTAAGTTAGTTATTAATTTTGATTTTTAAGAGATAATTGAAGAAAAAATTGTATTTTTGCGTCAAAATAATGAAAAAATATGAATAGGTTTTAGCCTATTAATGTGTAATAAGGCAGGTTCTATAAATTATCTTTGCTAGATACTGGAGTTATTTTTGAAAGCAATATATAGGTGAGTGAAGGGGTGTAGCGAACTATATAACTATACAAACTTACATATTGAGCCCTCAAAAGTTATAAGATAATAAAACGTATTTTATAGATTTTACTCACTTATATATGCGGTGTTAAATTATAGAACTAGCCATAAAGTTTAAGATTAGCAATGGAAAATATCTTACAGAAGCAATTATTTATACTCGCATTGGGTATGGATATGGTATTTGTTGAGTAATAAAATGTTTGAATAATGGCATAATGCTCATTTTATAAAACCACAATTTTTTTTTCAATTAAATAATTATGAGAAAGGCATTTGTTCTCTTTCTTTGGAGAGCACTAATTATTATATTTATTCTTATAGCCATAGCTTTTATGGCTATATGGAATGGGTGGATAGGATATATGCCTAATGTGGAAGACTTGCAAAATCCTATTAGTAGATTTGCAACGCAGGTGTATTCTGCTGATGGAAAGGTATTAGGAACGTGGAATATGAATAAGGAAAACCGTATTGTGATACCTTATTCCAAAATTTCTCCACATCTTGTACATGCTTTAGTTGCTACCGAAGATGAACGATTTTACGAACATTCTGGTATTGACTTTATCGCTTTGGGGCGTGCTATCATTAAACGAGGCATCCTTGGCAAAGAGAATGCAGGTGGCGGATCTACTATTACACAACAGTTGGCTAAACAGTTGTATTCTGAAACAGCACAGAGTACCTTAGAACGTTTGCTGCAAAAGCCAATTGAATGGGTAATTGCCATTAAACTGGAACGCAATTATACAAAGGAAGAGATTATAGCCTTGTATCTTAATTATTTTGATTTTCTGCACAATGCGGTGGGAATTAAAACGGCAGCTAATACCTATTTTGATAAAGAGCCAAAAGATTTGTCGGTTATTGAGGCTGCTACGTTGATAGGGTTGTGTAAGAATCCATCTCTTTTTAATCCCGTTAGATACCCAGAGCGGTGTACCGAACGCCGTAATGTAGTATTGGCTCAAATGCTAAAAGTTGGTTATTTGTCAAGAGCTGACTATCAGAAATATACAGAAGAACCCTTGAAACTTAATTTTCATAGCACAGATCATAGGGATGGTTCGGCTACTTATTTCCGTGAATTCTTACGGCAGTATATGATGGCTGCAAAGCCTAAGAGAACAGATTATCCTTCATGGAATCAAAATCAATTTGTGTATGACTCTATAGCATGGGCTACAGATCCGCTTTATGGGTGGTGTAATAAGAATACAAAGAAAGATGGAACACCTTATAATGTGTATACCGATGGCTTAAAAGTGTTTACAACTATTGATTCTAGAATGCAACGTTATGCTGAAGATGCCGTATACAACCATGTCGTTAAGTTTTTACAACCAGCATTTACTGAGGAGAATGCAAAAAAAAGAAATGCGCCTTTTACAAGTGCATTGTCTTCTGATGAAATTAAAGCCATATTAAATAGGTCAATGAGAGCCAGTGAACGTTATCGTGTTATGCGTGAAGCTGGAGCTACGGATGCAGAAATTATCAGAGCTTTCAAGACTCCTGTTGATATGAGTATCTTTACCTATCATGGTGATATAGATACTGTTATGACTCCATTAGACTCTATACGTTATTATAAATCGTTCTTGAGAGCTGGGTTTATGAGTATGGATCCTAAGACAGGATACGTTAAAGCATACGTTGGTGGACTAGATTATAATCATTTCATGTACGATATGGTGATGAGTGGCCGACGTCAAGTGGGCTCAACCATTAAACCTTTCTTATATGCTTTAGCCATGGAAAATGGCTTTTCTCCATGTGATAAGGCACCTAATGTACAACGTACTTACATGGTTGCAGGTAAACCTTGGACACCACGCAATGCCAGTCATAGAAGATATGGCTCAATGGTTACACTAAAATGGGGCTTAGCAAATTCTAACAACTGGATATCAGCCTACTTAATGAGTAAACTTAATCCGCAACAGTTTGTTAGTATGTTGCATGACTTTGGCATTCGTAACCCAGATATTCATCCTTCTATGTCGCTATGCTTAGGACCTTGTGAGGTTTCTGTAGCAGAGATGGTAAGTGCTTATACCACCTTTGCAAACCATGGTATACGTACAGCTCCGATGTTTGTATCAAAGATAGAAGACAATGAGGGCAATATAATTGCAACTTTCCAACCTCGTATGAGTGAAGTGATTAGTGAAGAAAGTGCCAATAAAATGTTGGTGCTTTTGCAAGAAGTAGTTAACAATGGTACTGCTGGAAGATTAAGATTTAAGTATAATATGGAGGGAGAGATTGGAGCAAAGACTGGTACTACCAACAGAAATGCTGATGCTTGGTTTATGGGCTTTACTCCACAGTTGGTAAGTGGATGCTGGGTAGGAGGTGAAGACCGAGATATTCATTTTGATTCTATGAGGATGGGACAAGGAGCAACAATGGCTCTCCCTATTTGGGCTTACTTTATGAAGAGTGTTTATAGAGATACTTCGTTAGGTTATAGGCAAGATGCTACCTTTGGATTGCCAGAGGGATATAACCCTTGTCAACAAGAAGATGCTGGACCGAATGGTTATGGCATTGATGATGTATTTGAGTAACAATATAATAATAAAAAATAAATCAAGATAAATTGAAGTATAACAAATCATTATAATTTGTAGCATAAATATAAAAAGAAACTGAAATGTAATCTACGTATTGCATTTATTACAAATTTGTTTTGTGAGTATTTAAAATAATCTTATATTTGCAAAAAAGTTTAATTTATAATTTTTAAGATGAGTGTAAAAAGAGTTTATACCTTTGGTAACGGTAAAGCCGAAGGTAAGGCAGATATGAGAAATCTGCTTGGAGGTAAGGGAGCAAACCTTGCCGAAATGAATCTTATCGGTGTTCCCGTTCCACCAGGATTTACTATTACAACGGATGTATGCAATGAATACTTTGAGAAAGGAAAAGCTGAAGTTGTAAGATTGCTTCATGAAGATATCATCAAGTCTGTAAAGCATATTGAAGAATTGATGAATTCTAAGTTTGGCGATGTTGAAAATCCATTGTTAGTATCAGTTCGTTCTGGTGCTCGTGCCTCTATGCCAGGTATGATGGATACCATTCTTAACTTAGGATTAAATGATAAGGTTGTTGAAGGACTCGCAAAGAAAACTGGCAATGAACGTTTTGCATACGATAGTTATCGACGCTTTATTCAGATGTATGGCGATGTTGTCCTTGGAATGAAACCTGTAAACAAAGAGGACATTGACCCTTTTGAAGCCATCATCATGGATGTTAAGAAGAAGCGTGGCATCCAACTTGATAACGAGATGACTGTAGATGACTTAAAGGAGTTGGTTGTTCGCTTTAAACAAGTTATCTTAAAACAAACGGAAAAAGAGTTCCCTAATGACCCAATGGAGCAACTTTGGGGGGCTATCTGTGCCGTTTTCGATAGTTGGATGAACGAACGTGCCATCTTATACCGCAAGATGGAAGGAATACCTGCTGAGTGGGGTACTGCTGTTTCTGTAATGGCAATGGTATTTGGTAACATGGGTAACACGTCTGCTACGGGTGTATGCTTCTCTCGAGATGCAGCAACAGGTGAAAATCGTTTCAATGGTGAGTATCTTGTAAATGCACAAGGTGAAGACGTGGTTGCTGGTATTCGCACTCCTCAGCAAATTACTAAGGAAGGAAGTTTGCGTTGGGCTAAACAACAAAACGTAGATGAGGAAACTCGTAAGACCAAATATCCTTCTATGGAAGAGGCTATGCCTGAGATTTATGAACAACTGAATAGTATACAAGACAAACTTGAAAAGCATTATCATGATATGCAAGATATGGAGTTTACTGTTCAAGAAGGAAAACTCTGGTTCTTGCAAACTCGTAATGGTAAACGTACTGGAACAGCCATGGTTAAGATTGCCATGGATTTGCTTCATGAAGGAGAGATTGACGAAAAAACTGCGTTGAAACGCTGCGAACCAAACAAACTTGACGAATTATTACACCCTGTATTTGATAAGGTGGCTCAAAGTACAGCCAAGGTATTGACAAGAGGACTACCTGCTTCTCCTGGAGCAGCATGTGGTCAAATTGTATTCTTCGCTGACGATGCTGTCAAATGCCACGAAGATGGCAGACAGGTGGTTATGGTACGTATGGAGACCTCGCCCGAGGACTTGGCAGGAATGAGCGCAGCTGAAGGTATTCTGACAGCTCGTGGCGGTATGACTTCACACGCTGCTGTTGTAGCACGTGGTATGGGTAAGTGTTGTGTCTCTGGAGCTGGAGCCATTGTTGTGAATTATAAAGAACGCTTGGTAGAAATAGATGGGGTTATTTTACATGAAGGTGATTATATATCTATCAATGGTTCTACTGGTGAGGTTTATCAGGGTCAAGTAGAAACGAGAGCTGCAGAGGTAACAGGAGATTTTGCAGAACTAATGCGGCTTTGCAATAAATATACGAAACTGGTAGTACGTACCAATGCTGATACACCCCACGATGCAGAAGTGGCGCACAACTTTGGTGCAGTAGGAATTGGACTCTGTCGTACAGAGCATATGTTCTTTGAAAATGAAAAGATAAAAGCCATGCGTGAAATGATCTTGGCTGATTCAAAAGAAGGGCGAGAAAAAGCGTTAGAGAAATTACTTCCTTATCAAAAACAAGATTTTTACGGTATCCTTAAAGCTATGAACGGATATCCTGTAAACATTCGTTTGTTAGATCCACCATTGCACGAATTTGTGCCTCATGATTTGGCAGGTCAAGAAGTGATGGCTAAAGATATGGGCGTAAGTGTACAATACATTCAGAACCGTGTAAATAGTTTGAGTGAACTTAACCCTATGCTTGGACATCGTGGATGTCGTTTAGGAAACACCTACCCAGAGATTACTGCCATGCAAACAAGAGCAATCCTCGGTGCAGCCATTCAATTGAAGAAAGAAGGATTCGATCCTCGTCCAGAGATTATGGTACCTCTTATAGGTATCGTTAAAGAGTTTGACGTTCAAGAGGATGTCATTCGCTCAACAGCCAAAGAACTCTTTGATGAAGAAGGTGTAGAAATTCCATTCCATGTTGGAACAATGATTGAGATACCACGTGCTGCTTTGACAGCCGATCTCATTGCCGAACGTGCAGAATACTTTAGCTTTGGTACGAACGACCTAACTCAGATGACGTTTGGTTATAGCCGAGATGATATTGCCAGCTTCTTACCTGTATATTTGGAAAAGAAAATTTTGAAAGTTGATCCTTTCCAAGTACTTGATCAAGATGGGGTAGGACAGTTAATTAAAATGGCTGTAGAGAAAGGACGTTCTACACGTAAAAACCTAATGTGTGGTATTTGTGGTGAACATGGTGGCGAACCAACATCTGTTAAATTCTGCCATCGTGTAGGACTTGATTACGTGAGTTGTTCACCATTCCGTGTACCTATTGCCAGATTGGCAGCGGCGCAGGCAGCAGTGGAAGAGTAAAACACAAGTGTTTAATATACAAGCGATT
>CAMQBR010000023.1 GCA_946999045.1 uncultured Prevotella sp. | reverse complement strand
ACCTCAACATATAAAATTTTCTCACAAGAAAAAATACTGCGGAATTAAGGTTATATACAATTCCGTTGTAAGCAAGAATAGCGGGAAGGGTGGGCAAAGGCTCTAAAAAATGGGTATAACGGAGCTTGTTGAGTGAAGCCAATTGGGGATTGATTTGTAACATCTCCGACAGTTCAGTGGTGCTATATTTCATCAAGTACACCGACGTTTGCTCAGCTTCTTGTTGAAATTGCGGCAGCGTGGTTGATAAAGCCAAGTTTGGTGCAGCATCAGCCATGTCCTTTGCGCAAGAGAGTAGTATTTGCATCTTGATAGTTTTGACAACAAAAGTACGAAAAGTATCGGATAATTTAGGGAAAACAAATGCAAAATCTAAAGAATTTGAGCCGAGATAGCCAAGTACTCAATATTATTGCGTATCTTTGTCCAATAAATAGATAAACAAAAAAAAAGATATGGCACAGGAAGATGTATTTAAAAAGATTGTGAGCCACTGCAAAGAATACGGATTTGTATTTCCAAGTAGTGATATATATGACGGATTAGCTGCTGTTTACGATTACGGTCAGAATGGCGTAGAACTGAAAAACAACATCAAAGAATATTGGTGGAAGAGTATGGTTCTGTTACACGACAACATCGTGGGTATTGACTCGTCTATCTTTATGCACCCTACTATTTGGAAAGCCAGTGGACACGTTGATGCTTTTAACGACCCGTTGATAGATAATCGTGATTCTAAGAAGCGCTACCGTGCTGACGTTTTGATAGAAGACCAAATCGCCAAATATGAAGAAAAGATAGCCAAAGAGGTAGCAAAGGCAGCCAAGAAGTATGGCGATTCTTTTGATGAGGCTGAGTTTAGAGCTACCAACAAACGTGTGTTGGAACATCAAGCTAAACGTGATGCTCTGCACGAGCGTTACACTACTGCCATGCAAGGACCAGATTTGGCAGAACTGAAACAAATTATTATGGATGAAGGAGTTGTAGATCCTATTAGCGGAACGAAGAACTGGACAGATGTTCGTCAGTTTAACTTGATGTTCTCTACAGAAATGGGGTCGCTTTCTGATGCTTCCAGCAAAATATATTTGCGTCCAGAAACAGCACAAGGCATCTTTGTTAATTATATCAATGTACAGAAAACAGGTAGAATGAAGTTGCCCTTTGGTATTGCCCAGATAGGTAAAGCATTCCGTAATGAGATAGTAGCACGTCAGTTTATTTTCCGTATGCGCGAGTTTGAGCAAATGGAGATGCAATTCTTTGTAAAGCCTGGTACCGAAATAGAGTGGTTTAAAAAGTGGAAGCAAACTCGTATGGCATGGCATCAGAACTTAGGCTTTGGTGCAGAAAACTATCGCTTTCATGACCATGAGAAATTAGCCCACTATGCTAATGCAGCAACTGATATTGAATTTAAGATGCCGTTTGGCTTCAAGGAGGTAGAAGGCATACACTCTCGCACTAATTTTGACTTATCTCAACATGAGAAGTTTAGTGGTAAGAATCTTAAATATTTTGATTCGGAAACCAGTCAAAGTTATGTACCATACGTTATAGAAACATCTATTGGTGTTGACCGTATGTTCCTTTCTGTGATGTGTCATTGCTACGAAGAACAACAATTAGAAAAAGATGAAAAGCGTGTAGTATTGCACTTACCAGAGCCCTTAGCTCCTGTAAAATGTGCTGTTATGCCATTGGTTCGCAAAGAAGGATTACCAGAGAAAGCTCGTGAGATTGTTCAAATGTTGAAGTTCCACTTCAATACTTCGTATGATGAGAAGGATTCTATCGGAAAACGTTATCGCCGTCAAGATGCTGTGGGTACACCATATTGCGTAACGGTAGACTTTGATACTTTGAATGATAACAAAGTAACATTGCGCCATCGCGATTCGATGCAACAAGAGCGTGTAGCTATCAGTGACCTGTGTTCTATGATAGAGGATAAAGTAAGTATAGTAAGTTTATTAAAAAAGCTACAAGCCTAAAAAGCATTGTATGAAGAAACGTAACCTATTATATATATTCATGTTGGTTATGGCAATGTTTGCCATAACCTCATGTAGCGAGAACGATGGTGAAGTTAAGGAGTTTGCAGACTGGCAGCAAAAGAACGATGCTTACTTTGTAAACCTTTATGCCACTACTAAAGAACAAATTGCTAAGGGGGATCATTCGTGGATGATTATACCTAAATATTCATTGCCTGCTGAGAATGATAAATTTCATGCTAAAATGCAAGATTACATTATTGTTCATATATTGGAAACAGGTAATAGCAAGAGCGAAAGTCCGTTGTTAACAGACTCGGTAAAGGTTAACTATTGTGGACGATTAATTCCATCAGCAACCTTTGCAGGCGGTTATGTGTTTGATCGTAGTTATAAAGGAGCATATAATAAGCAAACCATGAATCCTGCGAAGTTTGTAGTTAGTGGCTTGGTTGATGGTTTTACTACTGCTCTGCTTCACATGAAGATAGGTGACCACTGGCAAGTTTACATCCCCTATCAACTTGGTTATGGTAATCAAGAACAAGACAAAGGTAAAATTCCCGCTTATTCTACCTTAATATTTGATATTGGATTGGTAGGAATAACAAGGTAAGATGCGAAATGTGAGATGTAAAATGTGAAAATAGAGTAGCCCATTGTTCTCTTTTCTTTTATATTTTGCATCTAACATTTCACGTTTCCCTTTTTTACATTTAATACTTTATTTGCACATTAAGTATTTTAACTTTGATATAAATCAAAAAAGACTGCTTTTGTGTAAGATGTTGTGTTTAATTCTTGATTGTGTGCGAAAACAGTTGTACTTTTGCAGTGTTATTAAGATAAAGAGGTTGCCGAGAGGCAATAATAAAATTTTCCTTTCAGATATTTGATTTGAGAGAAATAAGTATTAGTCAAGATAATAAAACGAGTTTGGTATTAGTTAGGTAAAAAGACGGTAGAAAGGATAACATAAAAAGAAGGTAGAAAGGTAAAAGATTATTTTTGCAAAGAGGATAACAACAAAGGTGTTAGTAAGGTACAAAAGATTGGTTTTAGAATAAAAGGATAACGCAAGGGTATTAGTAAAAAGGTAAAAAATTGGTATAAGGAAAGATAGGTAATAGTAATAAAGGTAAAAAAAGATTGTTAGTACAGGACATATCTTCAATAATTGCTCCTGCTATAATAAAGGAGTAAAAGTAAAGGTAAAAAAAGATTGTTAAGGATGAGATGTTTAGTCCAGTTGCAGAATTACTGCACTGGCAATGTTGGGGGCGAGTAATCCCCCTTTTTTTTTGAAAAAGTTTAGTACAACATATATTTAGAGGCGATTACACGAGAAGAAGTGCAATCGCTTTTTTGTCTTTTCATCATCGTTTCTTCGTTTACCACAGGCTTAGATTATTCTAAATCAATTTTAATATGTACCTTTGCAGCCATAATTAAAAAGAGATGTTTTCAAGTAAAAAAACAGAAGCTTTATTAGCGACTATTAGAGCAGGAAAGGTTATGACCTTAGGCGAGAAGCTCCATTTAATTATAGAATTGAGTATTCCGTCTATTTTAGCACAGATAACCACCGTGTTAATGCTGTTCATTGACTCGTCAATGGTAGGACACTTAGGTACAAATGCATCGGCATCTATCGGATTGATACAGAGTACAACGTGGTTGATGAGCAATGTTACGGTAGCTGCCGCAATGGGTTTTTCAGTACAAGCAGCTCACTTTATAGGTGCCAATGACTTTGTAAAAGCCCGACAGGTATTTAGGCATGGACTGATATGTGCCATAACGCTGAGTATTATCCTTGGTATTATAGGAATAGTAGTATCGTTTCCCCTGCCTTATTGGTTGGGGGGAACGGCAGAATTTGCAGGTGGTTCCTCTCAATACTTTTTCGTCTTCTCTTTGATTTTGCCATTTATCCAGTTGGCAAATCTTACAGCAGCCATGCTTAAATGTTCTGGCAATATGACAGTACCGAGTATTATCAGTGTAGCCATGTGCATATTGGACGTGGTGTTTAATTATCTCTTCATTTATATATTAGACTATGGTGTATTGGGGGCAGCCTTAGGAACAGCCACAGCATTTATTATTGGTTCGTTAACAGAAATGTACATTGCGGTTCGTCGTAACAAGATATTGGCACTCAATCAAGACCATACCCCTTTTAGGTGGATGTCTAACTATGTGCACAATGCTGTAAAAATAGGTTTGCCAATGGCTATACAATCTGTATTGATGAGTGGCGCACAAATCATTAGTACGGTTATTGTGGCTCCATTAGGTAAGGTAGCTATTGCTGCCAACACCTTTGCTATCACGGTAGAGAGCCTTTGTTATATGCCAGGTTATGGTATTGGAGATGCTGCTACCACCTTAGTTGGACAAAGTATGGGAGCAGGTAGACAAGACGTATGTCGCAGTTTTGCTCGGATGACCGTATTCTTAGGTATGGCTGTTATGGCATTTATGGGTGTTTTGATGTATATATTTGCGCCAGAAATGTTAGGAGTCCTTACTCCTGTTGATGCTATTAGAGAACAGGGAGTACAGAGTTTGCGCATAGAAGCTTTTGCCGAACCTTTCTTCGCTGCCTCTATTGTTGTATATTGCGTATGTGTAGGAGCAGGCGACACCCTTAAGCCAGCCCTTATGAACTTGCTGTCAATATGGTGTGTGCGCCTTACCTTGGCTGCAATACTCGCTCCAACATACGGATTAGAAGGTGTATGGGTAGCTATGGCAGTAGAGTTAACATTCCGTGGCAGCATTTTCCTTTATCGATTGTTTTTTGGAAAATGGCAAAGCAATGCGCATAAAATTAGTTAGAAGAAAGCGCATTTTGATATTTCGTTTTTATTGATTACTTTTGTAGTACGATAAATTACCAAAACTAAAAAACAATCTTTTAATGGAAAAAGAAAAATTAATGCAAGTTGTTTCGCAATTCAGCATTGCAGGAACTGTTAAGGACATTAAGCCATTGGGCAACGGACTTATTAATGATACATTTCAAGTTATTACTGTCGAAACTAATCAACCCAATTATGTATTGCAGCGTATTAACAACGCAATCTTTACAGATGTTGACTTATTGCAGCACAATATAGACGTTGTAACACATCATATTCGTAAGAAATTAGAGGCAAGAGGAGAGGGTGATATTAACAGAAAGGTTCTCCGATTTGTTCCAACACACAACGGAAAGACTTATTACAAGGATGCTAATGACTTGTATTGGCGTATATCTGTTTTTATTCCAGATGCAAAAACATACGAAGCTGTTACTCCAGAATATTCTTATTATGCAGGTAAGGCCTTTGGAAACTTTGAGGCTATGTTGGTAGATGTACCCGAGAAGTTGGGTGAAACCATCCCAGATTTCCACAATATGGAATTGCGTATACGTCAATTACGTAATGCTGTAAAAGAAGATAAGGTGGGACGTGTTGCAGAAGTAAAGAATATATTGGACGAGATAGAGCAACATGCTGATGAAATGTGCAAGGCAGAGCAGCTTTATCGTACAGGACAACTGAAAAAGCGTATTTGCCATTGCGATACAAAGGTAAACAATATGATGTTCGATAATGATGGACATGTACTATGTGTTATCGACTTAGATACCGTTATGCCAAGCTTTGTATTCTCTGATTATGGCGATTTCTTGCGTACTGGTGCTAACACCGTAGCCGAAGATTCTCCCGAATATGAGCAAATACAATTTCGTATGGATATCTTTCAATCGTTTACAAAAGGATATTTAGAGTCTGCTCAATCCTTCTTAGAGCCTATAGAGATAGAAAATCTTCCTTACGCTGCCAAGTTGTTCCCATTTATGCAGTGTGTACGTTTCTTGGCAGATTACATTAATGGCGATACTTATTATAAGATAAAATACGATAAGCACAATTTGGTTCGAGCCAAAAATCAACTTTGCTTGTATCATAGTGTGTGCCAGCATGAAGTTGATATGATGACGTTTATCAACGAATGCTTAAAGAAGTAGATGCTATCATGAAAAAGTTATAGATGCTATCATGAAAAAGTTAATTGTAAATAAACTGCATACTCCATTATCTTCTGCCCAGCAAATACCAGCTGCAATGGATGCTGAAGCTGTTGCTTTTCAACCTATTGCCAATGCTAATTGGGCAAAAGACTTTCCTTATACGCCAGATGTTTCATTCCGTATGACATACAGTGATGCAGCTCTTTATATTCATTATCGTGTAACTGAAGATAGTGTAAGAGCTGTTGCTCCACATGATAACGGCAAAGTGTGGGAAGATACTTGTTGTGAGTTTTTCTCTCAACCTGTTGATGATGGTACTTATTATAATATGGAATGCAATTGTTCTGGTACTATTTTGGTTGGTTGTGGAAGGGGAAGAGAAGGGAGAATCTTGGCTCCTCAAGCCATATTAAATAACATAGACCGATGGTCGTCATTAAGTTCTCTACCTTTTGATGAACGTATAGGGCATTGTGAATGGCAATTAGCTCTTATCATTCCATTGAAAACATTTTTTATGCACAACGTTTCGTCTTTGGAAGGAAAAACTCTTAAAGCCAATTTTTATAAATGTGGAGATGCTCTACAAAAGCCACACTTCCTTTCATGGAATGCCATAGAGATAGAAAAGCCCGACTTTCACCGACCTGATTTCTTTGGAGAAATTAAGTTTCAATAAAAGTCTCTTATTGTAAGGGTAGGAGGTAAAATTTGTAATCATTACACTATGGTGCAGGTTTTACCTTCTCTTTTTTATTCCATATCATTCGATTTGCAAATAAATCACTAACTTTGTATTCGTTTATAAAAATTGTATAATGAAACCAAATAATATGTTTCGTTTGTGTCTTAGCACAATAATAACGACTTGTGTGTTAGTGGCTTGTGGCGGAAAAGAAAGTAAAGAAAAGATAGACGATCAGGATAAAGTACAACTGCAAATAGACGATTCGTTGCAAAAACAGCTTTCTGATTATAGCAAAATGCGTCGTGTAAAAGGTAATTTGTCTTTTTATGTTTACGATTTAACGGCAGACAAGCCCATATTTGGTTATCAAGAAAACAAACCTCTACCCGCTGCTTCGTGTATGAAATTGTTAAGTGGGATAGCAGGATTACACCTATTGGGCATACATTATAAATATATTACTGGACTGTATATTTCAGGTGAGATAGAGAATGGTGAGCTAAAAGGCAATGTAGGATTGAAGGGAAGTCTTGATCCTCAGTTTAATGAAAAAGAAATGAGCTTCTTCGCTAAGAAACTACACCAACGTGGAGTAAAGAAAGTATGTGGGAAGGTTGTTCTTGATTTAGTATTGAGGAAACCTGTTACAAGCGAACCTCATTGGTATCCATGGGATTTAAGCTTTAGCAAATATGGTATCTTTTATAAAGGGGAGCCTCGCATTGTTAAAGCATGGACCTCAGCCTTGCGTGCACAAGGTATAGTTGTGTCAGATAGTCAGGTAGTAGTAGCACGCCTTACTCATACCTTTAAGCCAGTATATCGCTTTGGTCGTTCTATCTCTATGGTTATCAACAAAATGTGGAAGAATAGTTCTAACACACAGTCAACAGCTTTGGTCTATACCATAGGTCATAAAATCAATTCGAAAACCGACCCAACAGCTACTGGTGTATCATACATCAAACGATTTATAGCTGAAAATTTAAGCATAGCCGATACATCTATTGTGATACATGATGGTTGTGGATTGTGTACCTATAATCGCCTTACAGCTTTTTTACTAACCCGCGTTTTGAAATATGGCTATCATCATCCAGATATTTATAAGGTTCTTCAACGAGAACTATCTCTGTCTGGTATTGACGGAACATTAAAACACGAACTAACAAATACGCTTACACGTGGAAAGATAAGAGCTAAAACAGGCACACTCTCTCATCCATACGGCATTAGTTCATTGGCTGGCTATTGCAAAGGTCGAAATGGACACACCCTTGCTTTTGCCATTATCAACACAGAAATGTCTGTCCTTGATGCACACGTGCTGCAACGCAGGTTGTGTGAAAGACTGGTAGAGTGACAACTATACTCTGAAAGAGATTGTCAATGTCTAAATTTGAATTTATAGAAAATGTAGAACGTTGCATACGACACTTTGCTTACATTATTCATTTAGGCTGATTCTATAAAGTAGCTTTGTTAGATTTTGACTCATTTTTGAGCTTAATATAAGTGAGTAAAGGAGTGAAGCGAGCTATACGCTAGAGCAAGTTTACATATAGAGGAGTTGCCTGCTTTTTTTATAAAAAGAAGCCAAAAGAGAACAAAACATATTTCATAAAATTTACTCACAATATATGCAAGTATACCATACTCACGTTGGTAGAAAAATCAACCAGTGTGCAGCTTATGCAGAAGTTGCCATTTGGAAAGCAGTAAAAGCCCTTAACAAAGGAGGTTAGGAAATTGCTGCTGCCATACAAGCAAGGACTACCTGAAGACCATTACACAACACAGATAACCAGTTTGAATTTGCGGCACACAAAGATATTTACCAAGTTTTTAGGCGTACCCATGTTTTTCGCTGATATCCATATTGCTCATGGTAAAAGAGAGTTAGTGAGAATACAAACAGACCAATCAGACAATATATACAACGAAAAAGAATTGTTAAAATATTATGCAGACAAGAGAATTATGTAAATACAAAAGAAAATGAACGAAAAACCAAGAGAAGAATTAAAATCTTCTACATCAAAACGTAAATTCTTCAAACACGTTTTATAATTTTTCACTTGCGGTTGACTCTACAAGTTTTTCAACCAGAGCATAATGCAATAAACATAGCCCCCCCTACACTATAATATGACGACCTTTCAAGGTTTGCTATCTGCGCCATACCATATTGTCTACTTTTTAAATGAAAAGTGTTTTGGTTATTTTTTTTAACATTTCTAAATTTGTTTTGTATTCGGCTTGCACTATCTTTGCAGTTTGAGATATTATCCCCACATATATACTAATCATGAGCAACGAAACGAAAGAGCAAGACAATATAGAAAATGAAAATGATGAGTTGCAAACCAATGAGCACTCTGATTACAAACCAGCCGACCGATTTGACGCTTCGGCAGTACACCATTTAAGTGGGATGTACAAGAATTGGTTTTTAGATTACGCCTCGTATGTCATCTTAGAGCGTGCCGTTCCACACATAGAGGATGGGCTAAAACCTGTGCAGCGGCGCATACTACACTCCATGAAGCGCATGGATGATGGACGATACAATAAGGTTGCCAACATTGTGGGGCACACCATGCAGTTTCATCCTCATGGAGATGCTTCTATTGGAGATGCTTTGGTGCAAATGGGACAAAAAGATTTACTTATTGACACGCAGGGCAACTGGGGAAATATCTTAACAGGAGACCGTGCTGCTGCACCACGTTATATTGAGGCTCGACTGTCTAAATTTGCCCTTGATGTTGTTTTTAACCCAAAAACCACCAACTGGCAACTCAGTTATGACGGCAGAAACAAAGAGCCTATAACCTTGCCTGTCAAGTTTCCTTTGTTGCTGGCACAGGGTGCCGAAGGTATTGCGGTAGGCCTGAGTTCGAAGATACTACCACACAATCTCAATGAAATTTGCCAAGCCGCCATTCACTATCTGAAAGGTGAACCCTTTACATTGTATCCAGACTTTCCTACGGGTGGTAGCATTGACGTAGAAAAATACAGCGACGGACAACGAGGAGGGACACTAAAAGTACGTGCCAAAATTGAAAAGTTAGACAATAAGACACTGGTTATCAAGGAAATTCCATTTAGCAAGACAACTACAACTCTCATTGACTCTATTCTCAAAGCCATTGACAAAGGAAAAATAAAAGCCAAAAAAGTAGATGACAACACTGCGGCTGAAGTGGAGATACAAGTACATTTAGCACCAGGTATCAGTAGTGACAAAACCATAGATGCCCTATACGCCTTCTCTGATTGCGAGATAAGCATATCACCCAATTGTTGCGTTATTGAGAATAGCAAGCCTGTTTTCTTAACCATTAGTGATGTGTTGCGCCACAGTGTAGACAGTACTATGGGACTGTTGCGCAAGGAGTTACAAATAAGACGGCAGGAACTTTTGGAACAATTGTTCTTTGCTTCACTTGAAAAGATTTTCATTGAAGAGCGCATTTATAAAGACAAAAAATTTGAAGATGCCAAAAATTTAGACGAAGCAGTGGCTCATGTGGACAATAGGCTTAAACCATTTAAGCCGAACTTTATTCGTGAAGTGGTACGAGAGGATATTTTAAGATTACTGGAAATAAAGATGCAACGTATCTTGAAATTCAATAAAGACAAAGCAAACGACTTTATTGCTCGCACTCAAGCCGAAATAAAAGATATTGAGCACGACTTGGCAAATATGACGGATGTTACTATACAATGGTTTGATTTTATTCAAAATAAATATGGCAAGTTACATCCTCGTCGTACAGAAATACGCAGTTTTGATACTATTGAGGCTACAAAGGTAGTTGAAGCCAACGAAAAATTGTACATCAACCGACAGGAAGGGTTTATTGGAACAGGCTTGAAAAAGGATGAATTTGTATCTAACTGCTCTGATATTGATGATATTATCATCTTCTATCGCAACGGAAAATATAAAGTTATAAAGGTTGCCGACAAAATATTTGTAGGCAAGAGCATTATCCACTTGCAGGTATTTAAGAAGAACGATCGACGAACCATTTATAATGTAGTATATATGGATGGCAAGAACGGGGCTTACTACATTAAGCGCTTTAACGTTACCAGTATTACTCGTGATAAAGAGTACGACTTAACGCAAGGAAAATCTGGTTCTAAAGTGATGTATTTTACAGCCAATCCCAATGGAGAAGCTGAGATTATTAAGGTTACATTGACACCAGACCCTACCAAGAAACGCCAGAATATTTTCATGGAGAAAGACTTCTCCGAAATTTTAATTAAGGGAAGAGGTTCAAAAGGCAATATCCTTACCAAGAAACCTGTTAACCGCATAGGCTTAAAAAGTCATGGACATAGTACGCTGGGTGGCAGAAAAGTTTGGTTCGACCCTGATGTTAATCGTATTAACTATGAGGAGCGTGGCAAATTCTTAGGTGAATTTAATGACGATGATGCCATACTCGTGGTACTTGACAACGGTGATTTTTACATTACAAATTTTGATGCAAACAATCATTATGATAATAACATCAAGATAATAGAAAAGTGGGACAAGAATAAAGTTTGGACTGCTGTGCTCTTTGACGCTGACAACCAGAACTATCCATACGTAAAACGTTTTAATATGGAGGCTATCAAAAAGAAGCAAAACTACATTGGCGACAACCCCAATAGCAAACTGGTGTTGCTCACCGATGTGGTTTATCCTCGGTTGTTGATAACATTTGGCGGTAATGATGCCATTCACCCAGAACAAGAAATTGATGTAGATTCGTTTATTGCCGTAAAAGGTTTCAAAGCCAAAGGAAAACGTCTTACCACTTTTGAGGTAAATAAGATAGAAGAACTGGAACCACTTCACTTTCCTGAAGAAATACAAAACGATAACGTGCCACAAAAAGTAACCGAGGAAAGTACAGAAGACCTTGACCCAGATGCAGGTAAAAGTCAGCAACAAGTTATTGACGAAATAACTGGACAACTAAACTTATTTAGTAATGAAGATTTGGACCAATAATCATATTGTTTTGAGATGGTGTGCCTGTATTGTATTCTTTATGGCACACAGTCTTATTAGCTTTTCGCAAACCGACTCGCTTTTGCATAGCGTTTACAGCCACTATGCTAAGCTATTAGGTTGGGGTAAGATTGATGTGCTTGATACTTATTTATCGCCCGAAAGCTATAAGGGGGCATCACTGCTATATATTTCTGATAAAATCAGCACTCAGCCATATAGCATTTATTCGTTCCGATACTTACAACAGCTTACTTTTGCTAACATATATAACAGAAGCCAAAATGCCAGTGAGCTATACGGAATGTACCAAATTGGATATGGATTTTATCGCAACTGGGCATTATACAATAGAAAATTGCACATCTGTACAGGTATCTTGCTGCATGGTTATTTGGGTGCCATATACAATGCGCACAATTCTAACAATCCTGTTCAAGTAAAAGTGGGCATACAGCTATCACCTTCTGCCATGGCATCATATCAATTCCATATCTGGCATTACCCCATAACCGTGGGCTATCAAGTGGCTATGCCTGTTATAGGTGCCACGTTCTCGCCGCAGTATGGACAGTCGTATTACGAAATTTTTTGTCGTGGAAACTACGACCATAATGTGGTAACAACATCTGTTGGAAATGCACCTTGTATACACCAAATGGTAACGGCAGACTTTCCGCTGAAGCATATCTTTTTAAGAGTGGGATACATGAACGATGTGCAGCAATATAAAGTTAATCAGCTAAAGTACCACAGTTATACCCACAGCTTTGTTGTAGGTATTGTAAAGCATCTTAAACTTACAACTGTACGACCATGAAACAGCTTTTCTTACTATTGATAGTCCTATTCTGCTTTAGCAGTTGTGTAAAGGAAGATACTTTTGATGATTCGCCAAAAGGAAATGCCGAAGCGTTATGGCGAATTATTGACGAGCATTATTGCTTTTTCGATTATAAAAATATTGACTGGAATAAGGTACATCAGCAGTATGTTGACAACATACCTCCACATCTATCTGAGCATCAGTTGTTTGAATATCTATCTAATATGCTTGCCAAACTAAAGGATGGGCATATTAATTTAATAACAAGTTTTGATTATAGTAGGTATTGGAAATGGTACGAAAATTATCCTATCAACTTTAACAACCTATTGCTAAAGACGTATTTAGGAAGCAATTATCAAATTACAGCTGGCATTCGTTATCGTATTTTTGATGATAATGTGGGGTATGTGTATTGCTCTTCGTTTGATGGCAATATCGGGCCTGGTAACTTAGATGCTATTCTTTATCATTTGGCTCCTTGCAATGGACTCATCATTGATATTCGGGGAAACGGTGGAGGGCGAATTACTTCGGCAGAACAATTGGCAAGTAGATTTACCAACAAAAAATTGTTGGTGGGATATATACAGCATAAAACGGGTAAAAGGCACAACGATTTTTCGGAAATGCGACCTCAATATCTTAAACCTTCAAAAGGGATAAGGTGGCAAAAACGAGTATTTGTATTAACCAATCGTGAAGTGTTTAGTGCCGCCAACGAGTTTGTAAAGTACATGAAGTGCTGTCAGCAAGTTACAATTATTGGCGACCATACAGGCGGTGGCGCAGGCTTGCCTTTCTCAAGTGAGCTACCCAATGGCTGGACGGTTCGTTTTTCGGCTTGTCCTATCTACGATGCTAACCGACAAAGCACCGAGTTTGGCATCGATCCAGATGTGAAAGTTGACTTAAAAATAGAAGATCTTATTAGGGGGAAAGATACCATCATAGAGAGGGCAAGAAAGATGGCAAACCAATAAATATACATCATTTAGAAAGTTATCTTCAAATCAAGAATAAAGATTACGTAATTATAAATAGTGCTCTTCCTGTTAGTTTCTCTTTTTTTGGGGGGGAAGATTAAGGGAGGGCTAAAAAAAAAGACTTATGGAATATATGTCAAAAGAAGGCTACGATAAGCTGGTAGCTGAACTAAAACAACTAGAGAATATAGAGTTACCTCGTGTGCGAGATGCCATAGCAGAAGCACGCGACAAGGGGGACTTGAGCGAGAACTTTGAATACCATGCAGCTAAACGTGAACAAGGAAGACTATTGGGACAAATAAAATATAAACAAAAAGTATTAGAGTTTGCTCGTGTGTTAGACACATCTAGACTGAACAACGACAAGATAGGACTATTAAGTAAGGTAGAAATGACCAACCTCCGTACAAAAACCAAAATGACATACACCGTTGTAAGTCCACACGAAGCTAACCTGAGAGAAGGCAAAATATCTATTAAGTCTCCTATAGCTCAGGCATTGCTCAACAAAAAAGTAGGCGATGAGGTAGAAGCTCATGTTCCAGCTGGCGTTATCAAATTACGTATCGACAATATCAATCTAACATAAAATAAACAAGTAATATATTATGGCAACAACAAAGAGGTGGTACGTATGGCGTACCATTGCATCGTTTATATTAGTATTATTTGCAATGCCCTTAGGACATGCACTTATGATTATCATGGAAAAGCTCATGGAACCAGGAGCTATGCACGTTGCAGGCTTTATGATGGGACTCGTAGGGTTGATAATGGTTATTATAGGAGTATTTGTAAAAGGAGACACCCATCAAACCCTATGGGGATTGTTTGGCGGACTACTTTTTTGGACTGGTTGGGTAGAATTTCTTTTCCTGTATTATGCTCACCGCTACGGTGTTCCACCAGAGATAGAAAACGGTGTGGTAGTTACCAAACCAGAATATCTTATTATGCCCGCATCATTTGGTATGTGGATGATGACCATGGTAATGTACGTGTTTAGTACTCGCAACGGCTGCAACTTTATTACATGGATACAAAAAGTATGTTTTGGTAAGAATCGCAAAAACATAGTAGTACAGCCTATGACGCACCATACATCTATCATAACATTTATGGAACTTAACATGATGTTGTGGGCATTATACCTCTTGTTGATGTTCTGTTATGACAAAACATTCCTAGGCGATCATCATCCTGTTACACTTCTTGTAGGACTTGGCTGCTTGATTGGTTCTGTTTTCATGTTTATCCGCGAACTGCACATTGCCGCATGGGGTGCTAACATTCGTATGGCTATCGCAACAGTTATCATCTTTTGGACTCCTGTTGAGATATTAGGACGCATCAACTTCTTTAAGGAGTTTTGGGTTGAACCACAAAAGTATACCCTACCCCTTTGCATCATTCTCATTGTGTTTATAGCCATGGGCGCATATTTATGGGTGAAAGGTAAGTCGCATAAAAGATGAAAAAGCATAACTGGGCTAAACAACATAAGTGGTTAGGACTGATACTGGCATTCTTTATTATTATGTTTGCAGTATCAGGTTTAGTTCTTAATCACCCTCTATTATTCTCTCACGTTGATATAAGCAGGCAATGGTTGCCTTCTGATTATCAATACAACCATTGGAACAAAGGCTTGATGCGCAGCACAATAGCTTGGCACAACAAGGTTATTATTTATGGCGATAATGGATTGTGGCTAACAGACAGCACAGCAAAAAAGGTATCTGACCTCAATAGAGGGTTGCCAACAGGTGCTGATAACCGACAAATAAGGCGAGTAGTACAAACGCACAAAGGTGATGTGTTTGCACTTTCTACATACGAACTATACCAACTCCATACAGATACGCATACGTGGCATCGCATAGAGATAAAAAGATGCAGCGACGAACGCTTATCTGATATTGATTGCGTGGGTGATAGTCTTATCATCACCTCTCGTTCCATGGTTTATATGTCTACCCCACCCTATCGTACTTTTAAGTTAATTACACTACCTGCCGCAAACAACTATCAACATGAGGTGTCGCTCTTCCGAACGGTGTGGCTCTTACATAGTGGCGAACTATTTGGCACAATAGGGAAAATAGTAGTTGACTTGATTGCTTTAACGCTTATTCTTTTATCTGTTTCGGGCATTGCCTGCTGGTTTCTACCCAAGCTACATATCAAATTATTGCGACACCTTACACGATATAACTTCTTGTTTCATAATAAAATAGGAAAAGTAACTATCATTCTGACACTTTTTATCTGCATCACAGGTTGGTTCTTGCGTCCTCCAGCCCTCATTGCTATAGCCAAAGCAAAGATACATCCCATACCTTTTTCTACAATGGATAGCAACAATGCGTGGCACGATAAATTAAGAACATTACGCTACGATGATGAAGTGGGCGACTGGTTGCTATACAGTTCCGATGGATTTTATCGCTTATCCTCCCTACAAGCCGTTCCACAAGCCGAAGCCGTTCAACCAGACGTGAGCGTTATGGGCATCAATGCCCAAACAAAAGATGCACAAGGCAGGTGGCTCATTGGGTCGTTTAGCGGCATGTTTGTATGGGATAGGCAGCACCATTCATTGATAGATTACTACACGCATCGTCCCCCCACAACATCTAAAGGCATTCCGTTTAGCAATCATGCAGTAGCTGGTTACACAGCCAACTTTGGTTCTACTCCATTGGTTGTTGATTATCAGCAAGGCATCCCCACTCTTCCCATGCCCTCATCTATGCGTATACTCCCCATGTCTTTACGCCATTTGTGCATAGAGATACATACAGGGCGCATCTACACATTTATCGGAAAGGCAAATATTCTGTTTATCTTCTTCATGGGATTATTGATTATGTGGTGCATTTGGAGTGGAAAAATGCTTAAAATGTAAAATGTGAAAACTTTTAACTCATTAATTATTTAATTGTCAACTTATAAGCTCACTAACTCATAAACACAATATGCCATACATAAAAGAAGTAAGAGGAAAACGCCCACACTATGGCAAGAATTGTTTTATAGCAGAAAATGCTACACTTGTGGGAGATATAACCATAGGCAACGACTGCTCTATATGGTTCTCGGTCGTATTGCGTGCCGATGTAGACAGCATTCGCATAGGAAATCGTGTAAACATACAAGATGGGGCCGTACTACACCAGTCGCATGGTTCACCTGTTATCTTAGAAGATGATGTGTCGATAGGTCATCTTGCCAACGTACATGGCTGCACAGTTCGTAAAGGCGCACTCATTGGCATGGGTGCAACGGTATTAGATGGTGTAGAAGTAGGCAAAGGTGCTATCATTGCTGCCAACGCTTTGGTAACACAAGGAACCAAAGTAGGAGCTAACGAAATATGGGCAGGCATTCCTGCAAGATGTATAAAGAAGACAAAGCCCCAACAGGCAGAAGAATATGCCAAACATTATATGCAGGCTAAAGAATGGTATTTATAAAAGAAGACTTGATAAGCATCTATTTCTTCTTTATTTTTAAGACCATTCTATAAATTACCTAATAATTTGCTCATTCATGCAGTTTGCGCTATCTTTGCACAATATGATTGTTTGTATAGCAGAGAAACCCAGTGTTGCCAAGGACATTGCACGCATTATTGGTGCAAAAAGTTCGAAAAGCGGATATATGGAAGGCAACGGATATCAAGTAACATGGACCTTTGGACATTTGTGCTGCCTAAAAGAGCCTAACGATTATTGTACAAATTGGAAACATTGGAGCTTGGCTGCACTACCAATGCTTCCTCAACGCTTTGGTATCAAGCTGATAAATGATGAGGGCGTAAAAAAGCAGTTTGCCGTGATAGAAAAGTTAATGCAACATGCCGATAGCATAATCAACTGCGGTGATGCTGGACAAGAAGGTGAATTGATACAGCGATGGGTTATGCAAAAGGCAAAAGCTAAATGCCCAGTAAAGCGATTATGGATTAGTTCTATGACGGACGAAGCTATTCGTGAGGGATTTAGCAAGCTAAAGGAACAAGCCGAATACGAATCATTGTATTTGGCAGGATTATCACGTGCTATCGGAGATTGGATTTTGGGAATGAATGCTACACGCCTATATACGCTCAAATATGGGCGTAATCGACAAGTATTGAGCATTGGTCGTGTACAAACTCCAACTTTAGCATTGATAGTAAACCGACAGAAAGAAATAGATAACTTTAAGCCCGAACCTTATTGGGTTCTAGCAACTATCTATCGTAACACTACTTTTACCGCTACCAAAGGACATTTTTATAAAAAAGAAGAGGGCGAAGCAGCTTTCAAAACCATTGAGGGTAAGCCTTTTACTGTAATAGATGTTCAAAAGAAGAGGGGAACTGAAGCACCGCCAAAATTATACGATTTAACATCGTTACAGGTAGATTGTAACAAAAAGTTCGGCTATTCTGCTGAAACAACCCTCAACCTTATCCAGAGTTTATACGAGAAGAAGTTTACCACTTATCCTCGTGTAGATACGCAATATCTTTCGGACGATATCTACCCTAAATGTCCGCAAACCATGAATGGACTATATAAAACAAAGATTCAAAGTAAACCTGTATATGCCGAACTGGTAAAAGCATTGAGCAGTAAGCCATTGAAAAAGTCGAAAAAAGTATTCGATACCACCAAAGTTACCGACCACCACGCTATCATTCCCACAGGAGTTCCGCCCATAGCTCTATCCAATATGGAAGAAAATGTGTTCGATTTGATTGCCCGACGTTTCATTGCTGTCTTTTATCCTGATTGCAAATTCTCTACGACTACCATTATAGGAAAGGTTGAAGACATTGATTTTAAGGTAAGTGGTAAAGAGATATTAGACGCTGGCTGGCGAATCGCCTATGCAAAAAATAATAAACAAGAGGGCGAGGAAGATGAAAAGAAAGACGACGATGAACGTACCTTGCCCACTTTTACAAAGGGAGAAAGCGGAGACCACACGCCTACATTAACCGAAAAACAAACTACCCCACCTAAATATTATACAGAAGCCAGTTTGTTACGTGCAATGGAAACAGCTGGAAAGTTTGTTGAAGATGAAGAATTGCGTGCTGCTTTGAAAGTAAATGGAATTGGAAGACCGTCTTCGCGAGCTAACATCATTGAAACTTTGTTCAAGCGTAAATATATTAAGCGCGAACGTAAAAAGATAATTGCCACTCCTTTAGGGATACAACTGGTTAATATTATTAAAGAAAAGCTACTTACCAGTTGTGAACTAACGGGTATTTGGGAAAAAAAGTTGCGCGATATTGAACACAAAAAATATGATGCAGGACAGTTTATCAACGAACTAAAAATGCAAATATTTCAAATAGTAAACGATGTGCTGAGAGATAATACCCAGCGCATAGTGTAAAGCAAACCATACTACATGCACACATACTTATCTCAAATAAAATACTTTCTATCTTTTCTCCCCTCTTTGGAAGGGTGTGGCTTTCGGAAAGAAGAAGGTAGCTTATTTTTTTTCCTTCTCGCTTTTCTCCTCATCAGCTGTGGAGCCGAACAAAGCATGAAAAAAGGTGAACAAGCCTTATCCATTGGCGAATATTACGAAGCTGCTACCCAATTCAAAAAAGCCTATAGGCAAACACCGCCCAAGGAACGTGCACTGCGTGGACAGCGTGCCAAGTATATGGCAATGTGCTATGACAAGATAGCTGCTACACCACAGGCCATTGCAGCTTATCGCAATGTGATAAGATACAAGCAAGATAGCATTGATACTCATTTATATTTGGGTAGATTGTTATTAAAAACAGGTAACTACAAAGCTGCTCAAAAAGAGTTTGAAATGGTTTTGGATACATTACCCAACAATGCTTTAGCCATATCTGGATTGCAGTCTGCTCAACAAGCTGAAGCGTGGAAAAAGCGAGGTAGCCAATACACGGTAAAAAGAATGGATGTGTTTAATTCTAAAAGATCGGACTATTCGCCTATGCTTTGGGGAGATAATTACAAGCAATTGTATTTTACATCTACTCGAAACGAAGCCACTGGGGCTAATTTGAGCGGCATTACTGGCTGCAAACCTGCCGACATTTTTGTATCTACTAAAGATGATAACGGTAAATGGAGCAAGCCTAAAGTAGTACAAGGCGGACTGAATACAGATGCAGAAGAAGGAGCATGTGCTTTTTCAACCGATGGTAGAGAGATGTACTTAACGCAATGTTTAACGGATGCTACCCATTCAAGATATGCAAAAATAGTTACTTCCAATAGACAAGATGCATCGTGGAGCAAAACAAACGAACTACCCATATCACAAGATACTCTATCAAGTTATGCACATCCAGCTATTTCGCCCGATGGGAAATGGCTCTATTTTACATCGGATATGCCTGGAGGATTGGGCGGATTGGATATTTGGCGCATACGAATAACACCTGCAGGATTAGGGGGTGTTGAAAATGTGGGGGCTCCCATCAATACCGCTGGTAATGAGATGTTTCCAACATTTCGCCCTAATGGCGACTTATACTTTTCATCCGACGGACATCCAGGCTTGGGTGGATTAGATATTTTTATTGCTATTCCTAATAGTAAAACAGCTCAACAACCTTCCGACTCTATCATTAATGCGGCTCCATATCGCATTGTTCATCCTGGTTATCCACTCAATTCACCAAGCGATGACTTCGGTATGACATTTGAAGGACCATATAACTGCGGTTTCTTCTCATCTAACAGAAACGACAGTCGTGGATGGGATCATATCTATTCTTTTGAAAATCCAGAAATAGTACAAAGCATTAAAGGCTGGGTTTACGAGAAAGACGGCTACGAACTACCTGCTGCACAGGTGCGAATCGTGGGCAATAATGGCACGAACGAGGTTCTGAGTGTTAACAGCGAGGGAGCATTTACCTTTGTTATACAGCCTAATGTTGACTATTTATTATTAGCTACGTGCAAAGGTTACCTAAATCATACAGAGCAATTGCGTGTAAATAAAGTGAAGGAATCGAAACAATATACCTTACAATTTCCATTGGCTTCTATATCTGTGCCTGTACTCATTGATAATATCTATTACGATTTCGACCGTTCTACCCTTCGTCCAGAATCTGAAAAGACATTGAATGAATTGGTAAAGCTATTAAACGAAAATCCAAATGTTACCATAGAACTCAGTTCGCATTGCGACTATAAGGGGACACTGGCATACAACAAGCAATTGTCGCAACACCGTGCAGAGTCGGTTGTTCGTTACCTTATAGAGCATGGCATTGCTTGTAACCGATTAAAAGCTGTAGGTTATGGCAAAGAAAAGCCAAAGGTTATTCGCAAAAAGCTCACCGAACGTTATCCTTGGCTCAAAGAAGGAGATGTACTAACTGCTAATTTTATCTTAAAACAAGATAAAGCCAAACAAGATATTTGCAACCAACTTAACCGAAGAACCGAATTCAGTGTACTGAGAACCACATATAATCAAATGGATAAATAATTAAGAACAGGTTCTAAAGCCATTGATACGTTACAAAAAAAGTTCATCAAATACCTTAATTCCGCAGCATAAATTCTTGTAAGAACTCCAAGTGCCTGAGAAACAGAGTTCTCAAAACACTTGGATATGTCAGAAATTTCACCTATCTTAGTGCTGTAAACATAACAAGTAAGCAAAAATCTGACATGACAAAGGTAGCAATTAAAAACGAGAATATCACTTCTTTCGGTGGAATTTATCACATTATGGCGTAGAGTCAACCAGCAAGTGCAAAATTACAAAACGTGTTTGAAGAACTTGCACTTAGGTGTAGAAAAGTTTAATTTTTCTCTCGGTCTTTCGTTCAATTTCTTTTGTATGGACATAATTCTCTTTTCTGTATAATGTTCAAACGAATCCTTTTTCGGTATATATTGTCTGATTAGTTTATTTGTATTTTCAATAGCTCCCTTTTGCCAAGAACAATATGGATCAGCGAAGTACACGGGTACGCCTAAGAATTTGGTAATGTCCTTATGTGCTGCAAATTCAGGTCCGTTGTCAGTTGTAATGGTCTTCAGACTGTCCTTGTATGGCAGCAGGGGTTTCCTGACCACCTTTGCCAGAGGCTTCGATTGTTTTCCAAATGGCAGTTTCTGCATAAGCAGCATATTGGTGGATTTCTCTACCAGTGTGAGTATGGCGTGCTGGTCAGGGTCTACGATTAAGTCCATCTCAAAATCTCCGAATCTCTTCCCGTCAACTTCCTTACTTCTTTCATGGATACTCAACCTGTCTTTGATTGGAAGATGTCTGCCCTTGGGACGATGCCTGTATTTCATCTTATGCCTTGTGTGTTTGGCAAGTTCCCCTGTTGTATCATTATGAATGATATTATAAATGGATTGGTGGGACACCTTTATCCCTTCATTCTTGCGCAGATAACCTGATATTTGTCGTGGAGGCCACTGGTCATTGGTGATATATTCCTTAATCCTCCAGACCAATTCGTCGGAGAGTTTGGAGTTCTTTACCGTTCTCTCTCTGCGCTGCATAGCCATGTCGTGCGCCTTTGTCCAAATATACTTTCCCGATGGCGTGCTGTTGCGTTTGATTTCACGTGAAAGTGTTGACTGACTGATGCCGACAATTGCGGCAATCTCTTTTCTCCCTGTTTTCTTTTGGAGTAAGGCGAAAATTTGCGACCTTTGCTCCGAGGTTAATTGATGATATTTCACAATACAAAGTTAATTAATCTTGGGGAGACAGCGGTCTCCCTTTCTTTATTTGTATTGCTGGTTGTTTTTTTTCCTCGCCGAGAGATGCAGACAACCTCTCGCTACGCTTCGAGAAAGTCTGCATCTCTCGGCGAGGGCTACTCTTTTATTGCACTTCGTTTGGGAACTTACGTAAGCCATATAAAAGGAAGATAATACTATTACTCAAATTTCGGATTTAGAATTCAAGCAGTTTGAGCATACTCTCTAAGTGCAGCCAATCTCTTGTCATTTTCAATAATTTGGATGGTCAGTTCATCGGAGTCAGCACCAATGAGTTCTGAAACGACGGCTACCACCTCTATTATGATTGCCCATATCTTTTCAAACACCGTCAGTTCGTGAACTCAGAGATACATGTCACCGAACAGTCCTCCTACGGTGTCATAGTCGAGTGTTCTTTTTATTGAGGGAAGCATGTTGTAACGTATCATGACCAATGAAACATGTGCGATATGGGCGGAAAAGTCGCGGGATGAGCAATCAGCAAGTCCAAGCAGACGCTTGCTGTCTGAGAAGAACACCTCTATGCTCCAACGCATGGAGTATATCTCGTAGGCACGCATAAAACGGAGACTCAAATCTGTTGTAAGAAGTACTTTCCACGCTTCCTTTTTTCCCCTCTTGCAAAAGAACAATTTTACGGAACGTTTTCCAAGCACAACTTCAATTTCGGCATAATGGAAATGGTAGCACCTGCTGTATTTCACTTCCTTCTTAGCCTTAAGTTTGGTGATTATGGCCTTGGCAGACAATTCACCCCAATTAGTAGTCATATACTTGGTGTTGCCCATCTTTGCCATGCCGAGAAGATGGATTTTCTTGTGGCGGCGATAAACGAAATCCACAAGTTCGGTACATGTGAACCAGCTGTCAACCAGCAAGTAATCGAAAGGTATCTTGTCGCGTATCGCATTCTTCACCATATCCAACAGCTTGACACCCTTGCTCATGAAATACTCTTCCTTACGTTTGTCGATATGACACTTCTCGTCACGTTTGCGCTCATAACGCCCATTCCTTTGTTCAGAGGTAAGCCCTTGTTCCTTGCCGTCAACCTTGCCCTTCTCACCGTGAAGCGAGAAGTCGAGCATGAACTGCGTGCGGCCATCGCTCCAGCACAACATTAGAGCCTTGTAGCCGAGGATGCATTTTTGGTGTACATGCGAGAATATCTTGCCTATGGATTCCATATTACATGCCCGTCTTTGGAAGATCCGTGTCATCGGCTATCAGTATGGTTGGAAGCAGACTCTTCTTATGGTCCTGGCGCACGGTCACTTTCGTCAGCAGCCAATTGGTTATGCGGTACACGACATTCCGCCAGTTGACGTTGCCTTGTGACAGATATGAATAGAGGATATCTTTCTTACCGCCAAACATACGACACAGCGCCGAACCATTATAATGGGAGAAGCCTTTGATTGCAAAGAATGGAAGCAGTAACAATATCTGGAACACTTAAAGGTTCGTCAACTGGCAGTTCTCACGTTTCAAGCCACCACGGCTGCGGTTGTCCAAATTTAAGCCTTCAAGCAGGTGCGTAAATGTATCCATAACTATACTGCGACGTTTTTCTGAGAAAAAGTTGCGGATTTCTGAGGGAATATTTGTAATTTTGCTCATGGTTTTGAGTTTTGAGTAATGTTTTTTTTTGTCGCATCTAATTTACTCATTTTCCGTGACATACGGAAATACTTAAAGCCTTTTTTATGTACTTCTTTTACGAACTTATTCTAAATCCGAAACTTGAGTTATTTATATACAAGCAAAATATTTTCCTCGATTCGTATATGAGTCGGGTAAGGGAAGTTATGTCTTCAATTCTTTCTTAAATGAAAGAGTCGTGTATTTTTTTTCTTCGGTAGCAATTAGGGTTTATCCCTTCTATATAGAGTACTAATTCGTCCCAACGAAGTTCATAAAATCCAGTACTCGCTCGTATGATTTTAGGACTCAAGCAGCCCTGTGTCATCTGCTTGTGATAGACAACAAAGCCACAGCGCTCCCAGTGAAGCAACTTAATTCGGTTATGGGAGCGATTATAGAAAACGTAGACAACACCGTCTGAAGGATTGAAATCATTGCTGCGTACCAATTGGGACAGGCGAAGAATACCCTGACGCATGTCCACGGGAGTACAACAAACCCGAAAAGCATTTGTTTCGTTAAGTACAAACATAAGCTTTTCGGACAAAGGTAGTGAAGTAGGAAAACCCAGCAAAGGCGGCTAATGTTGGATGCTTACACAGTACCTTTTCCTACTTTACTATCTTTGCCGTAAGCATCCAGCATAATAAAGTAAACATCGAATAAGAAAAAAAAAGATGTGCCACCGAAGCAACACATCCTATATTTCTATAAGAAAATATGTATTTATATCTTACTCTGTAATCTGAACAGTAGCACGACGGTTGAACTGGATTGGAGAAAGCTCGTCTACACCACCATTACCCTTTACAGTAATATTGTCGCGGCTTACACCCATCTTAACGAGTTCGTTAGCAACTGTCTTAGCACGTTCTTCAGACAACCATTGGTTGTGGTCTGCTTTACCTGTTGCGCTATCAGCATAACCGTTAACCAACAACTTTGATTTGTTTTCTTTAGCATACTTAGCAACGGCACGAACATTAACAAGGTCTTTCTGAGAAGCAATGTTAGTCTTGTCTATGTTAAAGAATACAGAAACCGCAGTTGTAACAAACTCCCTAACAGAAGCTGTCTCTGCAGGCTTCTTTGCTAACAATTCCTTCAAATGAGCGTTCTCTGCATTTGCATCATTGAGCTGTGCATTAAGAGCATCAATTTGAGATTGAGACAAAGACTTAATTGCATCAACATCGGGAGTCTGTTCCCATGTAGACCTACCAAGGTTGAATGTCAAACCAAGTTCAGCATAGATGTTGTTGTCGTGAGAATCCCAACCACGGTTACCCAAAGAAGAAACATCTATACCATCGATATCACTCTCCAAACGGCTATATCCAATTTCTGCGTTTAACCATACTTTTTTACTTAAACGAAATGTGTTCAAGATACCAGCACTCAAGTCCATAGAATAAAGATCGTATGTCATTGTACGACCGAAGCCAGCACCTGCAAAAGGGATAAAATTCCAAACACGATTTGGATTGTACCCACAAAGCATATTGCTTAAGTTGAACAAAGCATGTTCGTTCAAGATCCAGTATTGGTTATCATTACCTACAGCCTTACCTGCTTTGTCTGCTACAACTTGCTTACCCCAAATACCTTGCACTTTAGTACGAAGTCCGAGCCCTGGAGTAAACCATTTACCAACAGCTACCGCAACGCCTGCATCTGAGCGGAAAGATGCAAAAGGACTTCTTGCTAATCCACAACCATGCTCTTGACTTGAATACCAAGCATTCCAGTTACTACCAACTTGGATAAACCAGTTGTCCCAAAATGAATTGGTGGCTACACTATATTTCTGTACAGGTGCTGCATCTTGTGCCATTGAGCACATAGAAACACCAATAAATGCCAATGCAATCAACAATTTTCTCATAACTTTTATTTATTAAAATAATCAAAAAAAAATAAATTTCAGTGAATA
>CAMQBR010000022.1 GCA_946999045.1 uncultured Prevotella sp. | reverse complement strand
CCCACACACACAACATAAAGCTACAAAGTTATACCCCCTATCTGCAATGTACAAACTTACTCATTAGAATATGTGCTGCCCCCCCAAAAAAACATAAGCCCCCATAACCAACATACACAAACCTAATTTTTGTAAAAAAACAACGCCTGCGTTTAAGAGCCGTTAATGGAGAAACTACAAATGTTAAATTGGAATAAAGATACACGACAAATTGACACATTTCTTGTATTTACTATTAAATTTGCAGAGAACCAAACAGATAATAACAATCTGTAAGATATGATTACAAAGCAATTAAAAAATATAAGATTCATGAAAAAGTATTCCAATTATTTTCTCACTACGATGTGTATCGTCGCATTGACTTTTTCGGCAGGAACATTTACCAAAGTAAATGCAGCCACCGCACAGGCTCCTGTGGCAGGACAACCTGTCGATTTAACATACGCTTCGGAAAAGGCATTGCCTGCCGTGGTATATATTAAATATGTACAAAACGGAAAAACTGTTGATGTACAACAAAGTAACCCATTTGACGACTTCTTCGATTTTCCCTTTGGCGACTTCTTTGGAGAACAACAAGGGGGCAAACAAAGACACCAAATGAGAACCCTACCTAAACGTGCTACAGGGTCGGGCGTCATCATTTCGAGCGATGGATATATCGTAACCAACAATCATGTAGTAGAAGGAGCCGATGAGCTAACCATCACCTTAACAGATAACAGAGAGTTTTCAGCACGCATTATCGGAACTGACAAGATGACAGACCTCGCCCTCATTAAGATAGATGCTAAAAACTTACCTACACTGCCCATTGGCGATTCTGAAAAACTAAAAGTTGGCGAATGGGTCATCGCCGTAGGTAACCCATTTGGACTTACCAACACCGTTACAGCTGGCATTGTTAGTGCTAAAGCACGCTCATTAAATGCCAATGGCATAGAAAGCTTTATCCAAACAGATGCTGCCATCAATGCAGGTAACTCAGGTGGCGCACTCGTTAATGCCAAAGGCGAATTAGTAGGCATCAACGCTATGTTATATTCGCAAACAGGCTCGTACAGCGGTTATGGCTTTGCTATCCCTACCAGTATTATGAGTAAAGTAGTTGAAGATTTGAAAAAATACGGTAACGTACAACGCGCCATGTTAGGCATCATGGGAGAAGATGTGCTAAACTACATCAACGAACAAAAAGAAAAAGATAAAGCGGTAGACCTTGGTACTAACTCTGGCGTATACGTTGCTAAAGTAGACGAAGACGGAGCAGGAGCAGCAGCTGGCCTAAAAGAAGGAGATGTCATTACACACATCGATGGCAAACGCATTACAAAAATGTCCGAATTAGAAGAAATTGTTAACAGCAAACGCCCAGGCGATAAGCTATCTATTACATATCTGCATAAGAAAAAGAAAATAAACAAAACCGTTACTTTGAAAAATGCACAGGGTAACACAAAAATTGTAAAAGTTGCCGACCTTGATGTCTTAGGAGGAAACTTCAGAGAAATTTCTGCCGAACAAAAAGAACATCTAAAAATTAACTATGGCTTAGAGGTTATCAAAGTTAATAGTGGCGCACTAAAAGAAGCTGGTATCGCTAAAGGATTTGTTATACAACAAGTTAACGACATACCAATGAAAGAACTTAGCGACTTGCAAATGGCCGTAAGGAAAGCATCTACCAGCAAAGACCCAGTATTATACATCAAAGGCATTTGGCCTTCTGGTAAGAAAGATTACTTCGCTGTTACAGTAAATGAATAAAACACGTTTGATATACTATTATAATAAGAGAAAGAGAGCTACTCATACAAAGTAACTCTCTTTTTTTTTAGACTTTAAAAACTAACAACCCATAAAACCCATCAACCCATTACCCCCCCCACAAAAAAACAACAAAATAATATACAAAAAAAAATTTGTTCAATCAAACAAAAAACATTACATTTGCAACAACCATCAAATTGGTAGAACCAAAAATGAGACAACTGAAAATCACAAAATCTATAACAAACCGAGAGAGCATTGCTTTAGACAAATACTTGCAAGAAATAGGGCAAGAAGAATTACTCTCTGTTGAAGAAGAAATAGAGTTAGCACAACGTATCAAAAAAGGCGATAGAAAAGCCCTCGATAAATTAACAAAAGCCAATCTACGATTTGTTGTATCGGTTGCCAAACAATACCAAAACCAAGGACTTAGCTTACCAGACCTTATCAACGAAGGCAATTTAGGACTTATCAAGGCAGCACAAAAATATGATGAAACACGCGGCTTCAAATTTATCTCGTATGCCGTGTGGTGGATCAGACAAAGCATCTTACAAGCCATTGCAGAACATAGCAGAATTGTTAGATTACCCCTCAACCAAGTAGGCTCTGTTAATAAGATTAATAGATTTCAAAACAAATTTGAACAAGAAAACGAACGCAAACCTAACTCTGAAGAGATAGCAGAAAAAATAAATTTGCCAGAAGACAAAGTAATAGATGCACTAAAAGCCGATAGCAAACATATTTCGGTAGATGCACCCTTAACCGATGGAGAAAATAACAGCCTACTGGATATGCTACCCAACAACGAGTTACCTACCACCGACAACAAACTACTCATAGAGTCGTTACGCAAAGAAATTGTCGACGCATTACACACCCTCGATATGCGCGAACGTAATATAATAGAATGCTTTTACGGCATAAACCAACCCGAGATGACACTAGAAGAAATAGGGTTACACTTTGGCCTAACACGCGAACGAGTTAGACAAATTAGAGAAAAAGCGTTACGAAAACTAAGAAAAAATACAAAAAACAAACAATTAAAATCATATTTAGGACGATAAAACTTATATGGCTGGTTCTATAAATAACAAAACGTATTTCATAAACATTTACTGACTATGTGCGGCGGTAATTTATAGAACCGCCCATATATAATAACCCCTTAAGGGCAGAATATATATAGCAAAAAAAAATAACATACCCCCTATACAATAAAACATACATAAAAAGAAAAAAAATGAAAATAAAGCGATACATTTTATCACTCATTATCTTACTTTGCGCAATGAGTATACAAGCCACCACCCCACAAAGCGGAGTACACATCTTCGGATTTGCAACATCATTTACCGACTCTACAGTATACATTACCGAAATACAATATCTCGACTCTGCATATATAGAGAAGCACCATTTTCTATTAGGCAGAGAACAATATTCGTATCAACTACAAAATTACCTCTCCACCAAAGGCATAAAAATACACCCCACTTGCGTTACATTCTTTGCACAAGAAAAAGATCAAATAGAAAAGAAATATCTTACACTAAGAAAAAAATACGAAAAAGCAGGCAAGTTTATCATTAAGGTTATCCCCCTAAAAGATTTCATTTACCACCCCATACCTTTACAAGCAGAAAACAATATGTAAAGGGCGGGTTCTATAAATTACCACCATACATCATAAGCTAAGGCCAATGCTATAAATAACCACCACCACATCCCCCCCCCAAAAAAATATATATATATTATTATTACAGCTGAATAGCCATACCCAAACCAATACTAACCCTACTCATATTAACCTGTTTATCAAAAGTATTGGTAACATAACGCCCTGCCAAATTAGAAACTTGCTGACACCTATTAGTAAGCAGATAAGTATACACAGGACGAGAATAATCGTACCCCACAAATGCACGAAACGACATACCATGCCGATAAGCCCACGTTACAGACAAATCAGTACTAACAATAGGAGCATGAGCAGACTTAATACTCAGAAACTCGCCATCCCTAATAGCCCTACCATCACCCATTTTATCTATTTTTTCCATTAAAACCCTTTTATCCTCAGGCTTTTCAAAATACCGCTTGTCGTTGGCAGCAATATCAGATAAGTACTGCCGAAGCCCCTGTGTATCAACATCAACAACAGCACTCACCCTATAATCGGTAGTAAACTGGCTACCAACCAACAACTTAGTTCCAACCCTAAAACGTTTACTAAAAGGATAAGACAAATACACACCACCACAAAAATCAAACAACCCAATGTGGTTAGACTCAATACCTATCAACCGTATATACCTATCATCAATAGGCAAACAGCCAGCAACATTCATATTATAACGAAAACCAGGCAACAAAGTAATAGTACCCTTCACAGGCACAACCGATGTATGCACCATTCCGCCAAAACCCACATACCTATTAATAAAATAAGCACCCTCAGCACCCACCGAGGTACTAGCTCCAAATACCAGTTTCAAACCCAACGGACGGCTCTCACCTCGCTTATCGCCTACAGGATAAGGCTGCATATTGGCATCGTAATTATCATATATAGAAGGGCATTTCAGATGATTAACCATAAAGCCCGTTTCAATATTTAGTCCAAAAAAAGTTGGCTTGTTCAAAATATTAGGCACATCGCCCACATTATACCTCCTTTTTATCCCATTATTCTTAAACAGCAAGTCTGTTACAAAATACCCTATATCTGTAGCTATCATGCCAACACCAGCCCCCACCAACACATCACTCGCCCAATGCCTATTGTTAAGTATACGACCAATAGCAGTAGCACCCGCTACCGAATAACCTGCCACACTGTACCACGCACTTCTAGTTAAACCATACTCCTTATGCAAAATAGTAGCAGCCATAAAAGCTGTTGCCGTGTGCCCAGAAGGAAACGAATTACGCGACGAGCCATCTGGCCTTAATTCCTTTGTAGAATATTTTACCATATTCACCATCGCTGCCATGAATGCCACAGACAAAGCACTACTTACAAACAAGCGAGGCAACGTACTATGCCCCTCAACACCACACAAGTTAAAAACCCATGTAGCAAGCAAGGGCGAATATTGCGACACATTATCCCAAGCCGATTTGTATGTAGGATAAAAAAAATTACGCATCTCTCTAAATTCTTTCTTTCGCGCCTTCACATAAAATCCAGCAGCAATAAGCCCCAACCCCCTATAAGTAAAATTATCATTAAACGATTGTCTTTCAGAGAACGGCTCCGCTATCAAATTCTTCGTTAATACTTCTTGCTTATTACCTTGCAAAACAGTATCAGCAATATTTTGTTCACCCAGCTTCTTTTCCGCTTCACTTTTATGGATAAAAAAAGTATCTACCTTCACCTCTTCACACTGAAACACCTGTTGAGCACAAACAGATAACTTTGGTAAACACACCAACATCAATATAATAAACAACACATAAGATAACCGTATTTGCTTCATATTGCTTTTTTTGTATAACATATAGTTAAGTTTTCTATAAATTAGCTTTATTACATCCCCCCCCAAAAAAAAACAAAAGGTAACAAAACATATTCCATATATATTTTTTATACTCACACTATATACGGAGATATATTTATATATACACCATATATATGTAAAGGGGGGCATAAAAAAATTTTTTTATATATACATCATAACATCTTTGCAAAGATACACATTCTTTTTAGGGTAAACAAGCATTTACATCAAACACTTTAGGGCGGTTCTATAAATTACCACCGTAAAGTTTTTATGTCAGTATTTTTTTACGTTTTGCCATCTTATGGACTCTTTTTATATAAAACAGGCTGCGCCTCAACAATTCAAACAAGTTTGATTGTATTCGGCTTGCTCCGTTTTTGGTTCAATTTGCTTGTTCGTTCAGTCGTATAGCTCGCTATACTCCTTCACTCACAAACAAATTGACCTCAAAAAATAGTCTCACAATCTGTCAAAGCTAATTTATAGAACCGCCCTTAAATAATTTCTCCTTGCCATTTTCCTGTTATCATTAATATGAGGTTTACAGCTCACATGCAGCCATTTCATACCAGAGGCTGTATGTTCAAAGAGCAACTGGTCGAAAGTACAATGAAGCAAAATAAAATCAAAGAAATCATTAGCCTCCTGCGCATTACGTATATGAATATCCGCTGCCTGCCCCAAAATATGCTGAGACGCCTCTACCCCATGCACCAGCCGGTTAAGAGCAACACTACGGTAGCCACTGTTAATAAATATAGGTATACCAGCATACTGCCTTAGCGGTTCCAACACATGATGGCACAACACCTTCAAATTATAAATCTGAGCAGGTTGTGGCATATTATCAATTTTGTACTTATCGGCTGTAGCCGAAGTAATAAACTCTCTTAGCGAGAAATGCTCGCTTAACATTTGTTTTTGTGTTTCCATGATTGTTAGTTATTTTTTTATGGGCGGTTCTATAAATTACCGCCCTAAAAACAAAAGTTCTACATACGTTCCAACTGGTCGTTATGCCACCTATGAAACTCCTCACGCGTTTTACGCCCCTTACGAAGTAGAAAGATAAAATGCCGTTTAGCATCATCCAAGTTAATAAGCGGTTTACCCTGCGAATGGCGAACCAAACGAAACCACTGTAACGCATAATAACGCGTTGACTCATTGCGATATACGTATAATTCGGTAAGTGCTTCTACGCTGTGCATATATGCTGCATCCTCATACAAATTATTTAAAATGGCACGTTCCTGCTCCTCGTTTTTCTTTCTCACCGCCTCTGCACTCACGGCAACAATATCATGCGATTTATCAGACAAGCAGCATGAGTTTGTAGCACCATCTTCATGCTTTTGTGCATACATCTCGTTCTTTTTGTCATCCTTTAGTTTTTGCACATTTCCCTTCAATGGTTGTTGTGTTTTTTGATGCATAACATCTGTATTTTCCCCCTCTATGTTTTTTTGTATTTCAGAATTATTATTTTTAAAATCATCGGCGGCGGCGTTGCGTGCGCATTTCGTCGTCGGATTATTCTTATCATTCTCTTCATTCTCATTATTCTTATTATTCTTATAATAGAGCGAGTGCTGATTATCAATGAGTTGAGAGGTGTAATTTTGTAGTTTTGTATGAGTATTGTCTGGGTTTTGCTCAAGTATTGTCTGGGTTTTAGTAACATCTTTATCGTTATTTTCAGTACCTTTTTTGAAAATATTCATCATGTATGGGCAACAAAAAAGCCCGTTATCTAATACCCTGAATACATCATAATCGGTAACGATATGCGTAAGATATTTTTTTGATTTTTGACATATATGCGCTATATTTCTAATAGCCGCTACATATCCAATACCATCAGGGCATGTTCGTAAGTAGCGCATCAGTTCGAGGGTGCATCCTTCTCCCATACATCCTTCTTTTTCTCTCATTTCCACATATTGTGGAGTTTCAAAAAATTGCAATTCTATTTTTATATATGCTTTCATGGTTTATATATATATTTTTTTTGGTAACACTCCCCCCCCCTTTTAAGGGGGAAAGGGTAGAGTTAACGCAATGATTGATGATTTTTTAATGCTTGATGGAATTACGAATTATATCCAGGCAGCGGTGTGATAAATCTACCAAGTGGCAGTTCACCCTGCTCCATCAGCTTGATACATCTGCTAACCAAACTATGGTTAGGGTCTTTTCTTTTTTTTACATTATGAATAACAATGTTAGGCTTGCGGGGTGGTTTCACCCCTAACAAGCCACAAAGAAAGTTGACCGAGGTAGAGAAGTTGAGCATTTGCCCTTCTATGTTAATAGTTTCACCTCTGTACCACATAATGTGAACCAGTTCTACCAAATCGGATGTTGTGCCCAGCCATCTTACCCCAGAATTTGCTTTTAGCAACATCAACCTTCTAAATGTGATTTTCATGGCATCTAATGCCGCTTCGCGTTCTATCTGCATATATAGATATTTTTTGTTAATGAAGAGTTAATTTTCTTGACTTGTGCAAAGATACACCATCCAACAATACATTGCCTTATTTTTACAGAGTTTAATATTGTTTTTTGCGAAATTATTTATAACGTATTGTGTTACAGTGTATTATATTGGGTATAAGTGTACTTACTTTTTAAAATGTTTGTATTGTGTTGATAATTAAATTGTTACAAGTTACCAAAAAAAAGTGATGGAACTATATTTTCAAAAGTATAGTGAAAATAATGAAATACTGCCAAAAATCGGCTAAATTAAGTAAATATTCAACAAGAAATGTTTGGTTTAAGAAGTAAAAATGTTAACATTCACTAAATATAATAGGATGTGCGAGATATGAGAGTCGCTAAAGGGGGCTACATCATATACACATAGGGGGCAAGCCCCTATATGCTATATACTATATGCCGCCCTTTTAGGGTTTGCAGCGCATATGCATACATCGTATAACATAGGGGGGGGATGCCTTTTATCTAAAAAGGTTATCCCCACCCTGCAACGAGCCTTATAAGGGCAACCTTATTATAAAGGTGCGATTATAAAGGTGCGACACAAAATGGGGAATATATGTGTGTGTGTAATTATGAATTATAGAACCACTCTATACAGAATTATTCTTCCCTATTATCTGTATCTAACTGGTTATCTTTGTAAATGGTGATTTCGCCCGAATGGGATATTTTAAGAAGAAAGGGTATGTACTCATCACTCATCTGATCGGGTGAACCAACGCTGCACGCAAAATACAAATCGTTATCTTGTACCTTGTCAAAAACTACTCCTAACAAAGCTCCATGCGTGAGATACTGGCCATCCATGTAGGGCATAAAGTTGGCTTTAGTAAATGTTCTGCTAACAAATTCGGTATGGTCGCTACGAAGTATGCGGAGCGATACCTCATTGTCATAATACTTGTTTCCATTGCCATCATCAGCCAAAGGCAACGAGCTATTGGCATGACGAGCTACCTCTATGGTATAAGTATTGCCCAGCCATTTTACAGGTATGCTTTGCTTATAGTTGCTCATAGTTTGTGTTGCTTTCTTTTTTACTGCCTTAGGTTTATGTGTGATGATATTGTCGCTCATTTTTTTTTGATGACACGAAAACAGAAAAACACTCACCAACGTCATTAATAGTACACTTACTTTTACTTTCATTTTTTTTATTTTATGATGCTATCGTTATGTATAATATATATATATTATATAATGGGCGGTTATATAATGAATGATATTTTGTAGATAACTTTATTTTCTTTTTTTTATTGTTTGAGAAGCAGAAAAAAAATGAAGCAGAAAAATTTTAAGGTGTGTGAAAAGTGAATAGAATGTAAAAAGTTTTTAGCTTAAGGGCGGTTCTATCAATTACCAACATAAAGTTTTTTATAGAACCACCCTTAAAGGTAAAAATGTTCAACAAGTAAAAGTTTTTATAATCTCTCTTTTTCATACAAAATATGCTCATATTTCTTGCAAATGTGCAAATAACATTTTATCTTTGCACATAAATCAAACAATTGTGCAAAGATTATTGTGCAGTAACTAACAAGAATAAAAAAGGGGGCAGTATATATATAAAAAAATATATATAGAGAGAGGTACTGCTTTCTTCATTATATTAAAACATAACGCTTCATGGAAATACCCAGTTTTAACGCACTCATAGAGAAAAGCATTAAGGAACATTGGAATTTGGACGCACTAACCGATTATAAAGGTGCAACACTACAATATCACGATGTAGCACGAAAGATAGAGAAGCTGCACATTCTTTTTGAAAACAGCGGATTAGAAAAAGGCGATAAAATTGCGCTTTGCGGAAGAAACAGTTCGGCATGGGCTTGCGCTTTCCTTGCAACACTTACCTACGGAGCGGTGGCGGTACCTATTCTGCACGAATTTACTGCCGAGCAAATATACAATATCGTTAACCATAGTGAAGCTAAACTGTTGTTTGTAGGCGACTATGTTTCTACCATTATTGACGAAAAAGAAATGCCTAACCTTGAGGGCATTATCAATATACCCGACTACTCTATTATGGTATCTCACTCTGATAAACTTACTTATACGCGTGAGCACCTTAACGAGATATTTGGAAAAAAGTATCCTAAGTATTTTAGGCAAGAGCATATACATTATTATATAGAGCAACAGCCAGAAGAATTGGCTCTGATAAACTACACCAGTGGTACTACCGGTTTTTCAAAAGGCGTAATGATACCTTACCGTGCCTTGTGGGGCAATACCGCTTTTGCTTCTCATGTATTAGGCAAACAAGTTTATCCGGGCGATAATACTATGAGCATTCTGCCTATGGCACATATGTATAGTATGTCGTTTGAATTTTTGTACGAGTTTATATCAGGTTGCCACATTTTTTATCTTACCCGTCTGCCGAGTCCTGCCATCATAGCTAAAGCCTTTGCCGATATAAAGCCAATACTCATCATAGCCGTGCCTTTGGTTATTGAAAAGATTATCAAGAAAAAGGTTTATCCTAAAATACAAACCAGCCTGATGAAGCTAATGCTAAATATGCCTGTAATTAGCAAAAAGATAGAACGAAAGATTTGTCAGTCGGTAATAGATGCTTTCGGTGGAAATCTTTATCAGATTATTATTGGTGGTGCTGCTCTAAACAAAGATATAGAGGCATTTTTGCATCGCATAGAGTTTCCTTACACTGTAGGCTACGGTGCTACCGAGTGTGCTCCTATTATATCTTATGCTGACTGGCACTCATTTGTGCCAGGTAGTTGTGGTAGGGCCGCTTATCTAATGGAGGTAAAAATTAACAGTGTTGACCCTCAGAATGTTGCTGGAGAGATACTAGCAAAGGGCCCTAACGTGATGTTGGGCTACTACAAAAACGAGGAGGCTACGCATGAGGCTCTCGATGCAGAAGGCTGGTATCATACAGGCGATTTAGGAACAATGGATGCTAAGGGTAACATTTTTATTAAAGGCAGATCTAAAAATATGCTGCTGGGTGCCAATGGTCAAAACATTTATCCAGAAGAGATTGAGGATAAACTTAACTCTTTACCCATGGTGAGCGAGAGCTTGGTTATACAAAAAGGCGATAAGCTGGTAGGATTGGTATGTCCTGACTATGAGGAAGCGCAGGTGCTCGGCTTAAACGAGCAAGATTTGAAAGAGGTGATGGAACAAAACCGGCAACAGCTTAACAACGGTATGCCTGCTTATTGCAAAATATCTTCTATCATTATTCACCACGACGAGTTTGAGAAAACGCCCAAAAAGAGTATAAAGAGGTATTTGTATCAATAAAGGCTGGTTCTATAAATTACCACCCCACATATCATTATGGTAACCCTTGTACAGGGTTACTTTCTCTGCTACAAACAATAGGGGGTGAGCTTGAATGATGAGTGATGAATGAGAAATGTATCGTTAATGTATATAGCTATTGCTTGACAAAGGCTTAAATATGTTGTACCTTTGCAACGTGAGACAAATAAAGAGGCTCACAAACAAAATATTTTTTTATATATTAACCATTAAAAACACAAGTATTATGGCATTGATGTACAGATTGTATCAAGACAAAAGTAGTGATGGAAAAAGAAAGGGTAATTGGTATGCACGTGCATTGTACACCCAAGTTGTAGAAACCGATGCTTTGGCAGAGCGCATTCAGCGTAACTGTACTGTAAAGCGCAGCGATGTGATGGCAGTGCTCTCAGAACTGGTTGAGGTAATGCAAGATGAGTTGCAAGCAAGTCATATTGTAAAGCTCAATGGTTTTGGTAGCTTTAAAATAGGGCTTCGTACTAAACCCGCTAGCAGTGCAGCCGACTTCTCGGTACTTAAGAACGTGGCTAACTATCATGTTAACTTTCTTCCTGAAATGAAGGGTGGTGGCAAGGGTAGAAAACGCAGTCGTAAGTTTTTGGATGAAGTAAGGGTGCAAGAGGCTCCAAAGAACGATATTGATACCTCGAAGAAGCCTGTGGCTCCTGCAACGGGCAAACAGGAGGGCAAAAGCCCTACTACGCCTAATGGAGAAGGTAATACGCATAAGGAGGCGTAAAGAGAAAGAGCCGTCTAACCCTTTGTTATAAGTACGGGGTAGTATACTCTCTATACTCTTCGGCTTGTACAGTATAGTAGGGATGAGTATATATATATAATATAGAACCGCCCTATAGTACTACCCCACCTACTTAATTTTATTAACCTAAAAAAAACAAAAACCATGAAAATGAAAAATTGGAAATTCTTTATTAAATTGATTATTACTATTGCAACTGCAATATTGGGTATTCTTTCTCAACAAGATCATCCTTCTATAGAGGAGCATCGCTGAAAAGAGCGTTTAAGCTCTGAGAAGGTTGTACAACGCTTAGCTTATTGGAATATTTATTTGCGGTTTGCAACAAACATTCTTCTGCTTATGGCAGCTATTGTAGCTATTATTAGCTGCTCAAAGCTGCTATAAGCACTTTGAACAGAAGTAAAGTTTGTAAGAGATTGAAGGTGTTTAGTAAGAGAGAGAGAAGAGAGCTATGTGCCCTGAACGCTCTCTCTCTTACATTTTAAACTAAGAAGAAGCCAAAATATAACAATACGTATGTATTTTATATAATGTGAGGTGGTAATTTATAGTTTCTGCCTTTACTTTTTAAGGGTAGGTATATATATTTTTTTTTTAGTTTTTCTTGTTAAACTTGTTTTTTGTTTGTATTTTTGTGAATAAGAAATAGTTATTATGACTACAGATGTGAAGCAGCGTATTTTTTTTATAAGGCAGGTTCTATATAACTTAGCTTTGTTACGTTTTGAGCCTAATTTTGAATATTCGCTAAATGGAATGTTTTACCAAAAGCCAATAGCAAATTATATACACAGCATGAAGGCTTGATGAGACACATGGCGGGAAAATAAATAACTTGCGTTGTGAAGTAGAAAGAGCATAATTTTCTATATATTTGCAAATAAACATTTTTGGTATCTATAAAAAAAATAATGTTGTATAAGAAAAAATAATGTTGTATAAAAAAAATAATGTTATATGAAAAAAATAATGTTATGTGTTATCACATTGTTGATGACCCTATTCAATATGAATGCAACTGAAAAAATAACACTCAAGGATATTGCAAGCGGTGCTTTCAATGGCGAGAGAGTAAGTGGTGTACGCCCCCTTCCTGGTACAGACCAATATGCCAGTATTAGTAATGATGGGCAGCGCATTGTGCAATATTCGTTTAAGACGGGTAAAGAAACAGCGGTGCTCTTTGATGTAAACAAAACCATGGGGGCTAAAATAAAGAAAGTAGATGGCTATTCTGTTTCGCCCGATGGCACTATGATGCTTATACAGACTGAGACAGAAAGGGTGTACCGCCGTTCGTTTAAGGCATATTATTATATATATAATGTAAAGAGTACTAAGCTGGCTCCGCTTTCAGATGGTGGCAAGCAGCAGGTACCTATTTGGAGCAACGACAGCAAACAGATAGCGTTTGTACGTGATAACAATATATTTTTAGTAAAGCTGTTGTACGATAATGCCGAAAGTAAGGTTACCAAGGACGGAAAGTTTAATGAGATTATTAACGGCATACCCGACTGGGTGAATGAAGAAGAGTTTGGCTTTAACTGCGCTTATTGTTTTAATGCCGATGGAACGAAAATTTGTTGGATAAAGTACGATGAGAAGAATGTAAAGAGCTATTCGTTACAGATATTCAAGGGTTCGCATCCTACCATGATGCAATACGATGAATACCCTGGGCTCTACACTTATAAATATCCTAAAGCTGGGCAGGAGAATGCAAAGGTATCGGTTTGGAGCTACGATATTAAGAGCCATCAAACGCGTAAATTGCAGGTTCCGCTGGATGCCGATGGATATATGCCACGTATCAAAACAACAGATAACCCCAATAGGATAATAGTTTACACGATGAACAGACATCAAGATGAGCTTAACTTGTTTGCAGTTAATCCGTCGAGTACGGTTGCTACGTTGCTTATCAAGGAGCAGGTGCCTAAGTATGTAAAGGAAGAAGCAGTTGAGGGCGTTATTATAGGCAAGACGCATATTTTGGTTCCGAGCGACCGAACAGGTTACATGAAGGCTTATCTTTACAGCATGAACGGACAGCTGCAACGCAGCATTGGCGGTAATGGTAAGTTTGATATTACGGCTTTTTACGGATATGATGAGCGCACAGGCGATGTATATTATCAGGCAGCAGCACTCAATGCGCACGACCGTCAGGTGTATGTGCAGCATACCAATGGTACTATTAGCCGACTAACACAGCAAGCGGGTTGGAACTCAGCTCAGTTCTCGGGCGATTATCAATATTTTATTAATATGTGGAGCGATTACAATCATCCGTTTGTTTATACGGTTCGCAATAATAAGGGGAAAGTTCTTTCAACTCGCATAGATAATAAGTCATTGATGGCCAAGATAAAGCAATATGGTTGGTGCAATAAAGAGAGTTTTACATTTACAACTTCAGAGGGTATAAAGCTGGATGGTTGGATGATGAAGCCTGCTAACTTTGATGCGTCTAAAAAATATCCTGTTGTGATGTTTCAGTATAGCGGGCCTGGTAGCCAGCAGGTAGTTAACTCGTGGAATGCTGGTTCACTGGGTCAAGGCGGTGCATTTGATTGTTATTTGGCTCAGCATGGTTTTATTGTGGTATGCGTAGACGGACGAGGAACGGGGGCTCGTGGTTCTGAATTTGAAAAGTGTACCTATCAGCGTTTGGGTGAATTAGAGTCGAAAGACCAAGTAGAAACGGCATTATGGTTAGGCAAGCAATTGTACGTAGATGCCAACCGCATTGGTATATGGGGGTGGAGCTTCGGTGGTTTTAACACACTAATGTCTATGAGTGAGGGCAGGCCTGTGTTTAGAGCTGGTGTGGCAGTAGCACCTCCTACCGATTGGCGTTTTTATGATACTATCTACACGGAGCGTTATATGCATACACCAAAGGAGAATCCTGATGGTTATGCCACCAATCCTATTGAGCGTGCGCCTAATTTGCATGGTGCCTTGTTGATATGTCATGGTATGGCGGATGATAATGTTCATCCTCAACATACATTTGAATATGCTGAGGCTTTGGTGCAAGCTGATAAAGATTTTAAGGAGATTTATTATACCAATCGCAATCACAGTATTTATGGTGGAAACACAAGAAACCACTTGATGCGCCAGATTGCAAGTTTCTTTGAGAAGGAGATGTAAGTGCCCTCTCCCTCTCAAAAAGAAAAGAAGTTGCACAATCTGTCAAAGCTAATTTACAGAGATAGTTTCAAAAAAAAACATAATGTAGCTAACAGGCAGCTTATTTTTTTTTATTATCTTTGCCCCACAAAACACAAGTGCTCTGGCTCTACCGCTGGTATGGTTTTGATACGAGAGGAAAGTCCGGGCAACATAGGACGCTCCACTTCTGAAAATAGAAGCTATTGGCGACAGTAGGAGAAGGTAGAAGAAAATAACCGCTTAGTGGCACTCTTTGTTGCTGAGTAAGGGTGAGAAGGTGTGTGTAAGAGACCACCAGCTAACGGGTGATCGTTAGGCTGTACTGTCTGGAGGTTGCAAGTTCGCGTATACCATTGACCGAGGGCTGTCCGCCCGAACACACAAATAATGTGTTTACACTTATTTGCTTGTGTGCAATGGAGGGTAGAATGCTTAAGTTAGGGGGTAACTCCTAAATTAGATAAATGGTAGAGCACCCATATATTATTTTTATATAGGTTACAGAACCCGGCTTATAGGAGCACTTGTTTTTTTTTGCCAACACATAAATAATGTGGAATAACGCACCCCACATTCAACAGCATGACACAACAAAAGCTCAAAAACTTTTTTACTCACGATATATGGCAATTACGCTCTAATGATGTACCTAAATGGAAATATCTATTGGTGAGCATTACAAAGAAATTATACGTTGCTCTGAAATTCTTTTTTACCAAAGGAGCTAACGATTATGCCTCATCGCTCACCTACTCTACCATGCTTGCCATTGTTCCTATCTGTGCCGTAGTATTTGCTGTGGCACGTGGATTTGGTTTTTCTAAATATATTGAGAAATGGTTTAGGCAAGCCTTATCGGGACAAGAGCAGGCAGCCGATGCCATTATTCAGTTTGTTAACTCGTATCTTGTTCATGCACAAAGTGGAGTTATATTAGGTGTGGGATTGGTTTTTATGTTGTGGACTGTTATCCGATTAACGCGAACCATAGAACAAGCATTTAATAGTATATGGCACATCAAACACGAACGCAGCTTGTTTAGTACGATAACCGATTATTTGGCAATGGTGTTTGTGCTACCTATCCTCATTGTGCTCATATCTGGTATATCTATTTTCATCACCACTTTTGTAGATAGTGCATCTGGATATATACTGTGGGGCCCGGTATTGAGAATAGTGCTCAACTTGATGCCCTTTTTTATAATGTCGTGCATTTTTATAGGTTTATACATTTTTATGCCAAACACAAAGGTAAAATTTTCGGCAGCCCTTGTGCCAGGCATCTTATCGGGCGTTGCCATGCAACTGCTTCAGACGTTTTATATCCATGGGCAGATATTACTTTCTAACTATAATGCTATTTATGGTTCGTTTGCAGCATTACCCCTTTTTATGCTATGGATGCAAATATCTTGGACTATCTGCCTGTTTGGTGTACAACTGTGCTACACTAATCAGAATTTAGAAGAACTGGCTTTTACCATTCAGCCCGAAGAGATAAGTCATCGTTACCGTTTGCTAATGAGTGGAATGCTATTAGGTAAGATTTGCAACCGACTTATTGAGGGTAAACCGCCTTATACGGCTCTGCAACTGAAGATAGAAACCAACATCCCTATACGTATTACTACCGACTTGCTATACGATCTTACGCGAGTGCATCTTATTAATGCAAGTTTAAACGGAGACAGAGACAATAATGGTGAGATGATTTATCAACCAGCCGAGGTACTAAGTAGGCTCACTGTTGGAACGATGATAGATAGGTTGGAGGCTTTGGGTAAATGGAAGATTGATTTAGATTTTAATTATCTAAAGAATAATGAACAATGGAATAAGATTTTTGATTTACGCAAACACTATCTTGATGAACTCAGAGCTATACCTATTTACCAATTGGTAAAAATGAAAGATAAGTACAGGGCGATGGGAGATGAGAAATGGGAATTATAAAAGGATGATAATTCCCCCCCCCACAGCCACAGACACACAAAAAAAAAAGCTCCCTCCCCTCTGATCTGCATTATAGAATGAGTATGGCTCAGAGAGAAAGGGAGTGGGTGTTACCTGTAACGATCCTTTTACCGTCAAAATAACCATACCCAATGAAATTTAGATTACAAGCATATAGATAGCTTTTGTATAAATAGTACAACCTCATGATAGTAAGAGACTATATATATAGCTATGGTAGTAAAACCTATAGCAAGTCTATATGGTAATTAAAACCTTTTTATGAAAATGCTGAAATATCTGTTTCTTATAATGAATTACGTGAGGGTTATTGATAGACTGGCTTTCACTTAAGTGCTTTTCTAAGCTATTGGTATTCAAATAAATGAATGTGTAAATACACAAGCCACTGTTTTTCATACTATATGGCGAAGATATCGTCTATCGTTTTCACAAAGATAGTATAAAAAACAATACGCTGCAAGTGTTTTCAAAAAAAAGAGCAGCTGAAATATGTTATTAGTTATAACCATAACTGTATATAAAGTTGTATGTAACTCATTAATAAATAGTTATACTATAATTAGTAAAGAGTAGTAAGAAGCATGTATTAACCGTTTTTAACGCTATTTTTTTTGTACTTACAAAAGTAATGGTGTATATGAATTAGAGATACTTGCACGTTTTTTTATTGAGATTGTTTAAGGGTTATTAGAAATGAGCTGTAAACCTATAATGCTGTAGAATTTATTTTATTCTACCGAGAGCTATACTATGGGGGATACAGAAAGTGTTACTTAAAGCCTTCAATTACCATATTGTTATAACTCATTAAGCGGCAAACTACTAAAGGTTGTTTTCAAGAATTGTTTCACAAAATGGCAAACATGAAACTGTAAAATTTTAGAAAAATTTCCAAAAGTGTTTTGTAAGTTATTGTATATAAATAAACTAACTTTTATTAACACCTAAAAAGTTATCCAAAATGTTTGTCGTATTAATTAAAAGATTAACTTTGCAAGTACAAAAAAAAGTGCCATCACTCCTTCTTTGGCTGCGGTGGCTATAAAAGTATTTTTTTTTGCTATGTGCAAATATGTGCTGCATCAAGATGCAGTGAACATAAACTCGTAAGCACAAGATATAAACTCATAAACACAAGATATGATTCAAACCATTGTAAAGCGCGATGGGCGCATTGTTGGTTTTAACGACCAAAAGATTATGGCTGCCATACGTAAAGCCATGATGCATACAGAAAAAGGTGAAAACGAACTTCTGATACAACAAATTACCGACCATATTAGTATGCGAGGTAAATCACAGATGTCAGTAGAAGATATTCAGGATGCTGTAGAAATGGAACTCATGAAGAGTTCGCGCAAAGATGTAGCACAAAAATATATAGCATACCGCAATCAGCGAAGCATTGCACGTAAGGCAAAGACACGCGATGTATTTCTTGACATTGTAAACATCAAGAACAACGATGTAACACGTGAGAATGCTAACATGAATGCGGACACACCTGCTGGTATGATGATGAAGTTTGCATCAGAAACCACCAAGCCATTTGTTGACGACTATCTGCTATCTGAAGATGTTCGTGAAGCCGTTCAGCACAATTTGCTTCACATACACGACAAGGATTATTATCCTACCAAGTCGCTCACGTGCTGCCAGCATCCTTTAGACCACATACTGCAACATGGTTTTACGGCAGGGCACGGTTCGTCTCGTCCAGCCAAACGAATAGAAACCGCATCGGTATTGGCTTGCATCTCACTGGAATGTGCGCAAAACGAGATGCATGGTGGGCAGGCTATTCCTGCATTCGATTTTTATTTGGCTCCATTTGTGCGTTCTTCTTATATAGAAGAGGTAAAGAATTTGGAAGCTTTAGAGGGCAAAGACCTTAGTAGCCTGTATCAAGCAGAGATAGGTGATTATGTAGAAAAGGCATTAGACAATCTCACGGGTGAGGAACGCTTCAAGCAATTTGCTATTAACCGCACTGTTCAGCGTGTACACCAAGCCATGGAAGCTTTTATTCACAACATGAATACCATTCACTCGCGTGGAGGTAATCAGGTAGTATTCTCATCTATCAACTACGGCACAGACACATCTGCCGAGGGGCGTTGTGTTATTAGAGAGTTGCTTAACAGCACATATCAGGGTGTAGGCAATGGCGAGACAGCAATCTTCCCTATTCAGATTTGGAAGAAGAAACGTGGAGTAAGTTATCTGCCCGAAGACCGCAATTACGATTTGTATTGCTTGGCTTGCAAGGTTACGGCTCGCAGATTTTTCCCTAACTTTCTTAATTTGGACGCTACCTTTAACCAGCATGAGCTATGGCGTGCCGATGACCCCAAACGTTATATGTACGAAATGGCAACCATGGGATGTCGCACACGTGTTTTTGAAAATCATTATGGCATGAAGACTTGCGTGGGCAGAGGTAACCTATCGTTTTCTACTATCAACATTGTTCGTTTGGCTATTGAGTGCATGAATATTAAGAATAAGGAAGAGCGTATTGCTAAATTTTTTGCCAAGCTGGATAAGATGCTGGACATTACAGCCAAACAGTTGGACGAGCGTTTTCAATTTCAAAAAACGGCATACGCTAAGCAGTTCCCGTTGTTGATGACTAAATTGTGGATGGGATGCGAAAATTTGAAACCAGATGACACCATTGAGAGTGTTATTAACCAAGGAACGCTATCTATTGGCTTTATTGGCTTGGCAGAATGTTTGAAGGCTCTTGTGGGCAAGCATCATGGCGAGAGCGAAGAAGCTCAGAAGTTGGGTATCAAGATTGTTACTTATATGCGCAACCGCTGCAATGATTTCTGTGAGCAGTATCATCATAATTATAGTGTGTTGGCCACACCTGCCGAGGGATTAGCAGGTAAGTTTACCAAAAAAGATCGCAAGGATTTTGGTATATTGCCAGGCATTACCGACCGCGATTATTATACTAACTCTAACCACGTGCCTGTATATTATAAATGTACGGCAAGACACAAGGCTGAGGTAGAAGCTCCTTATCACGATTTAACACGTGCAGGGCACATCTTCTACGTTGAAATTGACGGTGATGCTACGCATAATCCTGATGTTATTAAGAGTGTGGTTGATATGATGGACCAATATAATTTGGGTTATGGCAGTGTGAACCACAATCGCAATCGTTGCATGGATTGTGGCTATGAGAATGCGGAAGCTAACCTGAAAGTTTGTCCTAAGTGTGGTAGCACGCATATTGATAGGTTGCAACGTATCACTGGTTACCTCGTTGGTACTACCGATAGGTGGAATGCGGGTAAGTTGGCAGAGCTAAATGATAGAGTAACGCATATATAAAGACAGCCCCTCCACACACACAACCCTCCCACCCCCCACACACATAGGAGGGGGGGGAGGATTATAGAAAGAGAGCTCATCATGTTATCTATTCTCAACATCATAGAAGATACTACAGTAGATGGTCCTGGGTTTCGCACCTCTATTTATTGTGCTGGATGCCCTAATGCCTGTCCGGGATGTCATAATCCTGAATCGTGGGACATTCATAATGGTTATTGGGTTGATACAGAGGAGATAATGAAAGTAATAGAAGCTGACCCTTTTGCCAACGTAACCTTCTCTGGAGGAGACCCTATGTTTCAAGCTGAAGGCTTTGCAGAACTGGCTTGCGCCATTAAGCAACGTACGCATAAAACAATATGGTGTTTTACGGGCTTTACGTTTGAGGTGCTTATCAAGAGTAAGAAGCAGCGTGCATTATTACAACTCATTGATGTTTTGGTAGATGGAAGATTCGTTGAAGCGTTACGCAATACCGATTTATTATTTCGTGGCAGTGAGAACCAACGTCTTATTGATGTTCAAAAATCTTTGAAAGAAGGTAAGGTAGTAGAATGGAAACCCGAATAGTAAAGTAAGAAAGTCGGCTTTTTTTTCTCAGAAAAGGAGTGGAGTAATACACCGCACACCATATTACATACAACAAGAATGCTATTATGCCTAATACTATAAATAATCATTCCGCATAATAACATTTCACTTTTCTTTTTTTTACATTATATTATTTTTTTTGTTTATCTTTGTAATCTAAAAAACACCAAAAATAACAAATAGATGGTAAAACGTACACTTTCCCTCATGGTACTACTCATTGTTACCACAATGGTATGGGCAGCACCTGTTAATAAGCAGAAAGCAAAACAAGAGGCTTTCAAGTTTTTACAATCGGTAGGCATATTGCCTAAACAGGCAACACGTGCAGAAAAAAACGAACTAAGACAGGTGAAGCAAACCTCGGCCTACTACATATTTAATATAGGCAGAGAAAAAGGTTTTGTTGTGATGAGTGCCGATGACCGTACCTACCCCGTTTTGGGTTACACCCAGCAGGGAGCGTTTGGTACAAGAGAGATGCCTGAGGGGTTGCGCGATTTGCTCAACTATTATCAGCAGGAACTGAAGTGGCTCAACCAATATTCTATGGCAAAAACATCAAGCCAAACAAAGGTTATAGACAACAAACCAGCCATTGAACCACTGATGAAAAGCAAATGGAACCAAACTACTCCATATAACGACCTATGCCCGATGGACGGAACTGAACGAAGCGTTACGGGATGTGTGGCTACAGCAATAACGCAAATTATGTATTACCACAAATGTCCGCAAGGCGTTATAGAGCATCCTGTAGAAGCATATACCACCAAGACCACACAAACGAAATGTGAGCAACTCCTACCCATACAGTTTGATTGGAACAACATGCACCCTGTTTATCAGGGCAACGAGCGTGCAGAAGACAAGACTGCAGTAGCCCAGCTGCTGCAGTATGTGGGGCAAGCGGTACAAATGGATTATACGAAAAATTCATCAAGTGCCTATTCTATCAATGTTCCGCAAGCATTGAAAAAGTATTTTGGCTATTCTAAGAGCACAAAATCTGTAAAACGTTCTAATTTTGGTTACAACGAATGGAACGAGATGATATACAATGAGCTAAAAAACAAACGCCCTGTATATTACAGTGCATCAAACGAATATAACGGTGGGCATGCTTTTGTGTGCGACGGATATCAAAAGGGCGATTACTTCCATATCAATTGGGGCTGGGGCGGTATGGCCAATGGGTTTTATCGTTTGTCTATCCTTCGTCCGTCTCAAGCAGGTATCGGTGGACAAATGGGTGCTTACTCTTTACTACAAGATGCTATCATCGGTATACAACCAGCAAAAGAGAGCGAAACAACAGATGAGAAACATTTAGATGTATACTCACTGAAAGTAGCAACAGAAAGCGATACACGACTTGACAAAAACGAGGATTTTTGGTATCTTCCTATTACAGTGATGTTCTCTAACATGGGCGAATCGGCAATATCTGCCAAGATTGGTGTAGGATTGTTTAAGGACAATCAATTAATAAAAGTAATAGCAGCTTCATACAATACGGTAGACTATGAAGCTAATCCTATAAAAGCCCATGGACAACAGCTTTCATCTGAGAATTTTGGTAAAGGACTGGTTGGCACCTATCAGCTCAAAGCCATATACCAGTTGAAAGGAGAAACAGAATGGAAAGTAGGTGAAAATGCCGACCTGTATGTGGTTAATATTACATTATCTGACCTTAATTTAAAGGTAATAAAGGCAGAACCCAAGCTCAAAGTTACCAGTATAAAGTATAAGGGTAGCAAGGAAATTGGCTCTCCGCTAAAAATTACGCTGAATATAGAGAATACAGGAGACAAAGATATGAACGAACAGTTAGAATTGTATTTCTCTGACAAACAAACAGATAAGCTGGCTTCAAAAGCTGGAGGATATATAGCAGCACATAGCAATAACAATATTGACTTTATGGTTACGCCACAACAAGAGGGTACTTTGAAATTTTATATCAAACGTTCTGATGGCTCGCATCTCTATGATGGTTCAGTTAAGATTGGACATTATATGAATCAATCGCTACCTAAAGTAGAGATACTTCCAGAGTTAAAGAATCGCTGTTTTACGGCTCCTGTGATGAAAGGTTACATAAAAGTTACAAATAAAGAGGCTGGCACTTATGCCAATGGTTTCGACGTGCAGCTATATAAGCTAAAAGCCAATACCAATACGGGGTATATGGTAGAAACTTATCATATTGAAGATGAAGTATTGGGTAAAGCTGAAAGTAATCTTCCATTTACATTTAATACGCTGGAAGATGGTGGCAAGTACTTTATTATTGTATATACTTACCTAAGTGGCAAAGCAAACCTATCAGCTCAATCTTACTCTTATCCTGCCAAAACTATGGTTATTAATGGCATTAGCAATGTAAGCACCAGTACCTTATTTGATACACTTCCTATTTATAACCTTTACGGCATCAAAGTTGCTGTGGGTTCGCAAAACCTTAGACTGCTGCCCAAGGGTGTATATATAATAGGTGGGAAAAAGGTGAGGAAGTAAAAGTTCCTCCCCCCTTACCCCTCCACAAAAGAGAGGTTAGCTTTTTTGTAATGTGCAAAATAGAGAAGTACAAACTACATGCAAATTATAACTTATGGCAGGTTTTATAACTTAAAAAAAACATTTCTCATACACAGCCAAACATCCCCCCCCCCAAAAAAAAACAAGCAAGCACTAAACTTGGCTATAACTCTACTATAGTTTCTCTCTCATCCATTTTAAGGAGAGGGTAGAGATGAGAGCTTTAAGGGGGGGGGCGGTTTTTTTTTATGAACAATCCAGAACAAATACATCGCAAACTAACAATCTTACTTCGTGCTGGTATGGTTCTCATGGAGAATGCAGCCGACACCAACCGAATTGTGCGAAACATGAAACGCATTGCCGCCTTCTTAGGGTTGGAGGAAAAGAATCTACACATTGACGTGCTATACGGAACACTGAAAGTAAACTACAGCGATGAATACCACTCGTTTAGCAGATTTATGCACTCCGACCGGTACAACATCAACATGAAAGCCATAGCTGCTATGAGTCAACTATCATGGCAGGCTATACAAAGAGATTACAGCACCCAAAAATTCGAACACGTGGTTAACCGCATCGCCAGACTAAAAAGCGATTATCCCAGCTGGATGGTTAACTTAGGTGCAGCTATGGGGTGCGGAGGATTCTGCGTGCTGTTCGGTGGCGACTGGCCCTCGTTTATTCCAGCCATGATAGCGGGCGGCGTTGGGTTCTTTGTAAGATCTAAGTTACTTAAATCTAACTTCAATGTATATATGGTAACAGCCCTCGTAGCCTTTTTGGCTACCATGGTAACATGGCTCATGTTGCTCATCCTGCCCGAAGGCTTCTCTGATAAGCCTTATCATCCTTTTTTATGTTGTGCTCTGTTTTTAGTACCAGGTGTGGCACTCATCAACTTTTTGGATGATATGCTTGACAATTATCTTATTGTAGGAGTAGCCCGACTCTGCAATGCTATCTTGCAAATAGCCGCCATGACCTTTGGTATCGTGCTGGCAGTAAGTATTTGTGGCATACACAATTTTCTTACCTCCCTGAGTATTACGCCCACCATTAACTATTGGGAAGCCGCCATTGTAACGGGTATATCGGCAACTGGCTTTGGTATGATATTTGGAGTACCTCGCCGTTCGTTGCCTTCAGTAACAATATTAGGCATTATCGGTATGTGCGTACGTAATTTCTTAGCGTTCTACCTTAACTTAGGTGTCATCATTGGCTCGTTGGCAGGAGCCTCGCTCATCTCTATTATCGCTGTTAGGCTGGTTCAGCCCACACGCAGTCCCAACCACGTACTATCCATCCCCAGTGTCATCCCTATGGTTCCTGGTATCTTGATGTATCGTGGCATCTTTGGCTTTATACAAATGGGTAGAGAGGTAGAAGGCTTTATGCGTTCCATGGATTTCCTTATCAATGCCAGTCTCATTGTATTGTGCATCTCTATTGGTGTCGCCATTCCCAATATCTTTGCCCGCCGCTGGGTTGCCACCACTCGCAAGCGTCAGCTACAAAAGCTTATCGACGAACGCAGAGAGCGAGGCAGATTTGTAAACTTGTCGGATATGTAAAATGAAACCTCCTCCAAAAACAAGAGGGAGGGAGAGTGTGATTAGTACTAATATGAAAGGGTGTCATTCTTGACACCCTTTTTTTTACTGAATAATAAACATTCTGTAAAGACGCATGGCTCTTGCGTCCGAATCAAAAATAAATACCATATCCTTTACAAAACACACAGATGTTAGCATACACCACCATCTATGTTACAATGAGGAGCAGTAGGCGATATAGAGAGCTGTATGCCAGCTTCTTCTGGACGAAGAGTTACCGTACCATCTTCTAATACAAAACACGGAATACCTATGCTGCCCATTCTCTTAACGGCATCAAACACACGATTTGTGTCGCGAAGACGTAAAAACTGCTTTAGATACATAACGTGTTCACCAATGTCTATTACTTTGTAACGGCTATCGCCTGCCACCTGTTTATCAACTGCCACACAATCGGGGCATGATTTCATAGAATAAATTGTTATCATATATACATATATAAAAAAAAAAAATCTTATCCTTAAAGCCACAGCCATTCCTATGGAAGTCTCATCCACAGCCCCCCCCCAAAAAAAAGCAGAGGCTGAGGGTGAGACTTTTCTTTTATGGGCGGTTCTATAAATTAGCTTTGACAGATTGTGCGACTATTTTTGAGGTCAATTTTCTTGTGAGTGAAAGAGTATAACGAGCTATACAACTGAACGAACAAGAAAATTGAACCAAAAACGGAGCAAGCCGAATACAATCAAACTTGTTTGAATTGTTGAAGTGCAGCCTGTTTTATATAAAAAGAGCCCATAAGATGACAAAACGTAAAAAAACTTACATAAAAGCTTTATGGGGGTAATTTATACAACCGCCCTTATACAAAAAAAAAGGGTGCCATCTCCATTTAGACAACACCCTCTTATCACCTTAATTACCTTAAAGAACTATCGAGCCTCTTGTCGGATTCGAACCAACGACCCCGAGATTACAAATCACGTGCTC